>NZ_CAXSVC010000023.1:0-101779 GCF_964240755.1 Bacteroides sp. HPS0048
AGGCTGAAAGCAGGATGGGATGAAAAATACCTGTCAACACTTTTACAGGACAGCGCATTTTAATGCGTCGGCCCTGACATGGATAATGTTTGCTTTAAACGTATCTGGTTATTTACTTAAAAGGTACATTAAGTAACGCTTAAAGCATATACTTAAATAGATGTAAGTTCAGGCAGAAAATCTATTTCACTCCCCTACAGTGTTATGAAATAAAGTTGAAAGAGGATTTTATGCAGATTGAGCAGAAAAGTCACTATCTTTGCACACTCACTGAACCGATTATAACAAAAAGACACTATAACAATATGGAAAAGAACTTTAAAAGAACCACAGTGACCTCGGCTTTGCCTTATGCCAACGGCCCCGTTCACATCGGGCACCTGGCCGGCGTATACGTACCGGCAGACATCTATGTCCGCTACCTGAGACTGAAAAAAGAAGATGTACTTTTTATTGGCGGGTCAGACGAACACGGTGTGCCCATCACGATTCGTGCCAAGAAAGAAGGAATCACTCCGCAGGATGTGGTAGACCGTTATCATTTCCTTATTAAGAAATCCTTCGAGGAGTTCGGTATCTCATTTGATGTATATAGCCGCACGTCATCGAAAACACATCATGAGTTGGCCTCAGACTTCTTCAAAGAATTATATAACAAAGGGGAGTTCATTGAAAAAACATCCGAACAATACTACGACGAGGAGGCACATCAGTTTCTTGCCGACCGTTATATCACAGGCGAATGTCCTCACTGTCACTCCGAAGGTGCTTATGGCGACCAGTGCGAGAAGTGTGGTACTTCTCTTTCTCCAACAGATCTCATCAACCCCAAGAGTGCTATCAGTGGCAGCAAACCGGTGATGAAAGAAACCAAACACTGGTATCTCCCACTGGACAAACACGAAGCATGGCTACGTCAATGGATTTTGGAAGATCACAAAGAATGGCGCCCCAATGTATACGGCCAATGTAAAAGCTGGCTCGACATGGGCTTGCAGCCTCGTGCAGTGAGCCGTGACCTGGACTGGGGAATTCCCGTTCCGGTAGAAGGAGCCGAAGGAAAGGTGCTCTACGTGTGGTTCGATGCCCCCATCGGCTATATTTCCAATACAAAAGAGCTGCTTCCGGACTCTTGGGAAACCTGGTGGAAAGATCCGGAAACACGCCTGATCCACTTTATCGGAAAAGATAATATCGTATTCCATTGTATCGTATTCCCGGCCATGCTGAAAGCCGAAGGTAGCTATATCCTACCGGATAATGTACCGAGCAATGAGTTCCTGAACCTGGAAGGTGATAAAATTTCAACTTCACGCAACTGGGCAGTATGGTTGCACGAATATCTGGAAGACTTCCCGGGCAAGCAAGACGTACTGCGCTATGTGCTGACCGCCAATGCACCGGAAACCAAAGATAATGACTTCACCTGGAAAGATTTTCAGGCACGTAATAACAATGAGTTGGTAGCTGTTTATGGTAATTTCGTAAACCGCGCAATGGTGCTCACTCAGAAATACTTTGATGGATGCGTTCCCGCACAGGGCAATTTGACCGATTACGATAAAGAAACGCTGAAAGAATTCGCCGACGTAAAGGCCGAAGTAGAAAAGCTGCTCAACGTATTCAAATTCCGTGATGCGCAGAAAGAGGCTATGAACCTGGCACGTATCGGAAACAAATATCTGGCAGACACCGAACCGTGGAAGCTGGCTAAAACAGACATGGAACGTGTAGCAACGATACTCAATATATCTCTGCAACTGGTAGCCAACCTGGCTATTGCTTTTGAACCGTTCCTGCCTTTCAGTTCCGAACGCCTTCGCCAGATGCTGAACATGAACAGTTTCGACTGGTCAGAACTGGGACGTGACGACCTCCTCGCCGCCGGACACCAACTCAACAAACCGGAATTGTTGTTTGAGAAGATTGAAGACAGCGTCATTGAAGCTCAGGTACAGAGACTGCTCGACACCAAGAAAGCCAACGAAGAAGCCAACTATAAAGCCAAACCGATCCGCGAAAACATCGAGTTCGACGATTTTATGAAACTGGATATTCGCGTAGGTACTGTTCTTGAATGCCAGAAGGTGCCCAAGGCAGACAAGTTACTGCAATTCAAAATAGACGACGGACTGGAAACACGTACTATTGTCAGTGGCATTGCCCAGCACTACAAACCGGAAGAGCTTGTTGGCAAACAAGTTTGCTTCATTGCCAACCTTGCTCCACGCAAGCTGAAAGGTATCGTTAGCGAAGGTATGATTCTCTCTGCCGAAAATAATGACGGTAGTCTGGCTGTAGTAATGCCGGGCCGCGAAGTGAAGCCGGGCAGTGAGGTGAAATAGCTCTCATAATTCCAAATAATTCATGAGCGAATCACTTAAAGAAAAGACAGCTAAAGGATTATTCTGGGGCGGATTCAGCAATGGCATACAGCAATTGTTGAATCTGTTCTTTGGGATATTTCTGGCCCGGTTGCTCAATGCCGATGACTATGGTATGGTAGGAATGCTTACCATTTTTATAGCCGTAGCCGGTACCTTGCAGGAAAGTGGTTTCACCAATGCGCTGACCAACAAACGGGAAGTAACCCATAAGGATTACAACGCAGTATTTTGGTTTAGTACCCTGACAGGGATAACCATGTACATTTTACTTTTCTTAAGTGCTCCGCTGATTGCCGATTTCTACGACAAGCCGGAACTTGTTCCACTGGCACGCTATCTGTTCATCGGATTTCTGATCTCGAGTTCTGCTACCGCACACAATGCCGTCTTATTCAAGAATCTGATGGTAAAGCAAAAGGCAATGTCACAAATTATAGCTTTAACCCTCTCCGGGATTATAGGCGTAATTATGGCGTTCAATGGAATGACATACTGGGGAATAGCTACACAAAGTGTGGTTTATATTCTGGTGGTAACCATCTGCTTCTGGCACTTTTCTCCCTGGCGTCCCACACTCAATATAGATTTCAGACCATTGAAAAGTATGTTCGGATTCAGCAGCAAGATACTGGTTACGAATATCTTCACGCAAATCAATAATAATATATTCTCAGTTCTGTTAGGTAAATTCTTCTCAGAAGCAGAAGTGGGCTATTACACGCAAGCCAACAAATGGAACACAATGGGGCACTCGCTCATCACAGGCATGGTTAGCGGAGTAGCACAGCCTGTGCTTACTGAGGTAGCCAATGACGCGGGACGCCAACGAAATGTATTTCGGAAAATGTTGCGTTTCACTGCCTTTATCTCTTTCCCGGCTATGTTCGGACTGGCACTTATCGCTCATGAACTTATTGTCATTTCGGTAACTGATAAATGGCTGGACAGTGTGCCTATCCTGCAATTATTGTGTATCTGGGGAGCCTTCCTGCCGATATTGTCTCTCTACTCCAATCTTATCATCAGTAAAGGAAAGTCCGACATTTATATGTGGAATACAATTGCCTTGGGGATTCTTCAGATTATAGTCATTTTACTGGCTTATCCTTACGGTATACATACCATGATCGTTGCCTTTGTGACTGTCAATATTGTCTGGATGCTGGTATGGCACTATTTTGTATGGCAACAAATCCGCCTCAGTCTCTGGAATGCACTGAAAGACGTTATCCCCTTTGCCGCCCTGGCAGGAATCACAATGGTTGTCACCTATTATGCAACGCGCAGTATCGGCAACATATATCTGCTGTTCACCGCTAAGGTAGTGGTAGCCGCTATACTGTATACCTTGCTGATGTGGGGAAGCAATTCTGTTGTTTTCAAAGAAAGCATACAGTTTTTGAAAAAGAAGAAGTAGGGAGAAGGAAAGATGATAAGCGTAGTTATACCTTTATATAATAAAGAACGATACATAGAAAGAGCAGTCTATTCGGTTCTCTCCCAAACGTTTCAGCAGTTTGAGATAGTTATTGTCAACGATGGTTCTACCGACGGGAGTGTTTCTGTCATCGAACGAATGAACAATCCACTCATCCGCCTCATCCACCAAAAGAACGGAGGTGTATCTGCTGCAAGAAACCGGGGGATTGAAGAAGCACGTTTTGAGTATATTGCATTTCTGGATGCCGATGACGAATGGAAAGAAAATCATCTGGAAGTAATAGCAGGACTGATAAGAAAATTTCCGGAATGCGGTGTATTCGGCACTTCCTATTATTATACCCGGGAAAACACCTCTCCCGCCACTCCGATTCTACCCGTACCATTCACCTTCGGCGGAGAAGAAGGAATCATAGACAACTATTACGAAATGGCTTCGGGAACCGACTTCCCTATCCATATGAGTTCATATGCAGTCCGTAAAAGAGAAATACAAAAAATAGGCGGATTCCCTGTGGGCATTCCATCGGGCGAAGATGTTATCACGCTTGCCAGACTCCATGCCGTTTGTGACATTGCCTATTCCAAACTACCGACTTCAATCTACTATCTGATATACGAAGGCAAAAACATCCGTCCAGTACTCATGAATAATCCGTTGGACGAAGCGTTCGACAGACTGTTTAAAGAGGCATCACACCGCAAAGGTGTACGCCGTTTCGTTTCATCATGGCACAAGCGAAGAATGGTAGGTGCTATCTATGCAGGTAATTACCTGTTGATGTGCAGAGAATTCTTCATCGCTTTTCGCCTTTACCCTTTGCAAAGGAAATTATACACCTCTCTGCTACTCAGTTTCTTCTCCCGGTGTACGGGAAAAGATTTATACTCCATCAACCGGATTTTAAACAAAAAGAAAAGAACATGACAGCCTCTCCTACCAGTTCCTCTTTCTCTCTTGTATCCGTTGTAATGTGCACTTATAACGGAGAGAAATTTCTGCGCGAACAACTGGACTCTATTGTACAACAGTCCTATCCTATCCACGAGTTGCTGATTCAGGATGACCAGAGCACAGACCGGACAACAGAAATCATAAAGGAGTATCAAGCCCGCTATCCTTTTATCCGACTGCATATTAATGAGAAGAACCTGGGATTCAATGCTAATTTCCATACTGCACTCTGTAGCGCAACAGGTGATTTCATCTCTATCTCCGATCAGGACGATGTCTGGCATCCCGACAAACTTAAAGAGATGATGGCTTGTATCGGAGACAAAGCTATGTGTTTTTCTTTTTCCGCTACACCACAAGATCACTCTATAGATGATATAGAGCGCCGCCTCAACAATAACGAAAGCCTGGAACGACTGCTGTTCTCCAACTGCGTACCGGGACATAGCATGCTGCTACGCCGCAGTATGATTGAAAAAATTCCTTTCTGGGATGACAATGTGCTCTATGACTGGTGGCTGGCTATCAATGCCCAACTCTATGGAGGAGTAGCCCGGTGTAATAAGATACTGACCAACCACCGGGTACATCAGGAATCAGCCATGAGCCTTTTTTACCAGAAGAACTATAAAAAAGCGAAACCTTACCTTCCCTATCTGAAAGGTTATCAATCGTACCGGGCATTAAGAAAAAAAGAGAGTTGGCAGAAATTCTACCGCCATATCTATAGAGAGAGCAATGGGCAGAAAGAGCTAAATACTGCACACCGCATTGTGGACGCGATGCTGGGAAGGAGTTTCTTTTCTTTCCTGAAACTATGCCTGTTCTGCACGATACATAAAGACAAAATTGCAGCGAGAAAAAAGATCAATCACCTGAGAGCATTCTTCTATCCCTGCTTCTATGCATACAAGAATAAATGCTTTAATGATAGAGCGTTTCATGATTAACTCTGCGTGTGAACTATTAAAGAAAAAGCCATGAGAATACTTGTTATCATTGTGAGTTACAACTTTGAGCGCTGGATAGATCGCTGTCTTGGCAGCCTGCGTGAATCGGTACATCCGGTTGACACAGTAGTGATAGATAACTGCTCGTCTGATTCTACCACCCAACTCATTGAACAGCGTTATCCCGAAGTACGCCTCATCAAAAACAAAGAGAATCTCGGTTTTGGGCGTGCCAACAATATTGGAATGGAAATAGCCATCAGCGAAGGATATGATGCTGTTTTTCTACTCAATCAGGATGCATGGATAGACCCACAAACCATTGGTACACTTGCCAACCTTTGCCAAAAATATTCGACTTATGGTATCCTCTCTCCGGTACATCTGACCGGTAACGGAGATAAGCCCGAACAAGGATTCAGTGCTTACACCGGTATCCGGCAACTGAGTGATCTGAACAAGGAAGTTCCCATAGTGCAAACAAGTTTCATCAACGCCGCTTTCTGGATGATCCCCGTTGCCGTACTCCATACAGTGGGAGGATTCTCACCTCTTTTTTATCACTACGGAGAAGACAAAGATTACGTCAACCGCCTCAAACACCACGGATATTTCGTAGGATACTCTCCCATAGTATTCGGTTGTCATGACCGGGAAAACCGGAAAGTCAGCCACGAAGTATGGATGCGTTCGGAACAAATATACCTGCTTACTGAATATGCCAACATCAACTACTCGTCTGTACAAGCCTTCGGATACGGCATATTGGCAGGCATCCAAAAAGCATTGCAAATGCTCGTACAAGGAAAAACCAAAGATGCACTGTCCTACCTGGCTATCTCCTGCCGGTTGTTGAAACAGAGTTCCAAAGTGAACCGGTTCCGAAAACAAAGTTGTCAAAGAAAAGCTAATTATTTACATTTATGAAAGTACTCTATACCTTTGGCGGAATGCCCCATTACCTGAATGCCATGCTCAATAAGCTACAGGCGAAAGGTGTTGATATCGTAGTTATTACTCCACAAAAAGGAAATGCCAGCATCGGCAAAGGAGTAAAAATGGTAGAGAGTGGCTCTTATAAGCGTCTTACCAGCCCGGAAAAAAAGATGTTTTACGGGAAAACAGCTTATCCGCAACTGCCAGAAATTATCCGGAAGGAACAACCGGATATTCTTGTAATGGGATGGCCTTACTTCCTGCAACTGTTCTTTCAGCCGGAACTAAGAAAAGCGGTAAAGAGCTGTGGAACAAAAATCGTCATCCGTGAGATACCATTCCAGACTCCACCCTATGGAAAGATAAGAGCGTTTTTCAAGGCTCAGCCTATGTATGACGAAAACATGCGGTTGCAGAGTACCGGAATGTCATTTTACATCAAACAATGGCTTACAGCACATATCCGCAAATATTGTTATTCAAAAGTGGCGGGAACGCTTAATTATTCAACGGCTGCATACGACATCCTCCCTTCCTATGGAGTAGAAAAAGAAAAAATACATGTTACTTATAATTCTACCGACACAGAAGCGTTGCTTCGTGAAAAGGAAAACGTACAGACAGCCCCTTCTATCCTTCCTCCCAATCCAAGACGTATTCTCCACATCGGACGGCTGGTGAAATGGAAACGGGTGGACCTGCTGATAGAAGCTTTACCCAAAGTAATAGCACAGTTCCCGGACACAGAATTGGTGATAGTGGGTGACGGACCGGAGCTGGAGAACCTAAAGCAACAGGCAGAGCAACTGAACCTGAGCAGCTACATCCGTTTTGCAGGTAGTGTTTATAAACCAGAAGTGCTGGGAGCTTATATGAATGAATCTGCTGTATATGTACTTGCTGGTATGGGAGGGCTTTCTATCAACGATGCTATGACTTATGGTATGCCGGTCATCTGCTCTGTATGTGACAGTACCGAACGGGATCTGGTAACCGATGGGAAGAACGGCTTTTTCTTTAAAGCAGGGGATGCCAACAGCCTGGCCGAAAAAATTACAACTCTTTTCTCATCTCCCGAACTTTGTGAGAAGATGCGAAAAGAGTCGCAAAAAATTATTCTTGAAGAGATCAATATCGATACAGTCAGTCAACGATATCTGGACGCTTTCAAAGCATTCATGAGGTAGACTTCCGAGATGTATACTCTATCGCAAAGCTGCTATGATACGTTCACAGGCATGTCCGTCTCCATAAGGATTGTGTGTCTCGGACATCTTCTGATAAAGTGCTTTATCACGCAATAATGTATTTACATTGCTGACAATTGCATTGTAATCCGTACCAACAAGCTTTACCGTCCCGGCAGCTACAGCTTCCGGACGTTCCGTTGTATCGCGCATCACAAGAACAGGTTTCCCTAATGACGGAGCCTCTTCCTGCACACCACCACTATCCGTCAGCAACAAAAGACTGTGCTGCATGGCATAAATAAATGGCAGATAATCCAACGGATCAATCAGATAGACATTACTCAAACCCGAAAGCAACTCGTAAACAGGCTTCTGCACATTCGGATTCAAATGCACCGGATAGACAATATCTATATCAGGATGTTCTGCTGCTATCTCTTTAATGGCTTTGCAAATATGCAAAAAGCCTTCGCCAAAGTTTTCACGGCGATGTCCGGTGACAAGAATATATTCACGGTCTGTCAAGATATAACCTTTGGCTTTCAGAATCTCATGTAGCTCCTGCTGTTTCTCCGGACTGGCAGATATAATATCCACCGCCATCAACAGGGCATCAATCACGGTATTTCCCGTTACAAAAATACGATTACCATCAATATTCTCACGAAGCAGATTCTCTTCAGACTGATGGGTAGGAGCAAAATAGTAATGACAGAGACGATCGGTTACCTGACGATTCATCTCTTCGGGCCAGGGAGAAAGCATATCATAAGTACGTAAACCGGCTTCTACATGCCCTACCTTGATCTGCTGATAAAAAGCAGCCAGGCCGGCAGCCATTGAGGTGGTTGTATCACCGTGTACAAGTACCACATCGGGAGCAAACTCTTTGAATACATCACGTAAACCTAACAATACCTTGGAGGTTATATCATATAAATCCTGCCCTGGGGCCATGATATTCAGATCATACTCAGGTACGATACCAAATACTTCCAATACCTGATCCAGCATCTGACGATGCTGTGCCGTGACACAAACCTTCGTTTCAAAGTGTTCTGTATCTCGTTGCAAAGCTTTTACCAAAGGAGCCATCTTGATGGCTTCCGGTCGTGTTCCGAATACCAGTAATATCTTCTTCATTACTTTCTCACTCCGCAAAAATCCAGTTCCAGTTTGCCTTCCTCACGCACCATCTCTACAAAAGGGGTATGACGCACCAGCCACACTACGATATCTGCCTTCGCATAAGCCTCTTTATAATCCGTCAAATGAAAACTGGGATGTGAACATATATTCGGTTCCACAATCAGTACATCCGCTCTTGACTCTGAAATAATACGGGAAGCAATATATTTGGCAGGAGACTCCCGCAAATCATCAATATTGGGTTTGAAGGCCAATCCCATACAGGCAACAACCGGCTCCCGGTCATTCTTCTCTACAAACCGCTGGCAAGTTTCCATCACTTTGTTAGCACACCAGTCGGCTTTATAATCGTTCGTCTCACGGGCACGCTTGATAAGCTGTGCCTGTTCCGGATAATCAGAGACAATAAACCAAGGGTCTACAGCAATACAATGCCCTCCTACACCACATCCCGGTTGGAGAATGTTAACACGCGGATGTTTATTGGCCAACTCTATCAACTCCCATACATTTACTCCTGCCTTATCACAAATCATCGAAAGTTCATTGGCAAAAGCAATTTGAGAATCACGTGACGAATTTTCAGTAAGTTTACACATTTCAGCCGTACGGGCATTGGTACGGTGCAAAGTACCTTTTACAAAAGCAGAATAAAATTCAATCGCTTTCTCCGTAGATTCCGGATTGATACCACCAATCACACGGTCATTATGAACCAGTTCATAAAGTGTATTTCCCGGTAATACACGTTCCGGACAGTATGCAATGTACAATTTACCTTTCAGCTCCGGTCGTTCTTTATATATAATTTCTGACATCCGCTCGGTGGTAAAAACAGGAGATGTAGATTCAATAACAAATAAATCTCCCGCCTTCAGGTAAGGAATTACCGAACGTGTAGCAGATTCCACATACATAATGTCTGCCCTATGGTTCTGTTTGAACGGAGTAGGTACCACTACAAAGAAAGCATCCGCTGTTTCGGGTTTCGACACAGCCCGAAGATTTCCTTTTTGAACAGCTTCCTTTACTATCTTATCCAAATCCGGCTCTACAATATGTATTTTCCCTTGATTGATAGTGTCCACTACCACTGGGTTCACATCTACTCCAATCACCTGATAACCATGAGTTGCAGCAACTGCCGCCGTAGGAAGACCAATATATCCCAAGCCCAAAAACAGAACCTTTTTCATATGTTAAACCTATTTATATATAGTGCTGCAAAAGTACAAATAATCCATGACTTTGTACGGATTCTCACAGAAAACCGCTATTTTTGCCAAAACATTCTGGCGCATGAGAGTACTGATCATAAATACATCCGAACGAATAGGTGGTGCGGCCGTAGCTGCCAGCCGTCTGATGGAAGCACTGAAAAACAATGGAATCAAAGCCAAAATGCTGGTACGTGACAAACAAACCGACCAGATAAGTGTTGTCGGACTCGACCGTAGCTGGCTGACTTTATGGAAATTCGTTTGGGAACGCATTGTCATTTGGAAAGCAAACCATTTCAAGAAAAACAATCTTTTTGCAGTGGACATAGCCAATACAGGCACAGATGTTACCTCCCTCCCGGAATTCCGGCAAGCAGACATTATCCACCTGCACTGGATCAACCAGGGAATGCTCTCACTCAAAAATCTCAGCAAAATACTGGAATCGGGGAAACCTATTGTATGGACTATGCATGATATGTGGCCTTCTACCGGTATTTGTCACCATGCACGCGAATGTACCAATTACCAGCATGAATGTCACCATTGTCCCTTCCTTTATGGCGGAGGCAATAAAAAAGACTTGTCCACCCGCATATTCAGAAAGAAAAAAGAACTTTATAAAGCTGCTCCTATCACATTTGTAACCTGTAGCCATTGGCTTGAAGAGAAAGCCAAAAGCAGTGCATTGCTTACCGGACACACTGTAACAAGCATTCCGAACCCTATCAATACCAATCTGTTCAGACCCCATAATAAACAGGAGGCCCGTACACATTTCCGATTACCCCAGGAAGGAAAATTGTTACTGTTCGGCTCTGTCAAAATTACAGACAAACGTAAAGGAATCGACTATCTGATAGAATCATGTAAGCTATTGGCAGAGAAACATCCTGAGTTGAAATCCTCACTCGGAGTTGTGGTATTTGGCAACCAATCACAACAACTGACTAATTTGTTGCCTTTTCCGGTCTACGCACTCGATTACGTCAGCAATGAGCATGAATTAGTGAATATATACAATGCTGTCAATCTGTTTGTAACTCCCTCACTGGAAGAGAATCTTCCCAATACTATCATGGAAGCAATGGCATGCGGAGTACCTTGTGTAGGATTCAATGTCGGAGGTATTCCGGAGATGATAGACCACCTGCATAATGGCTATGTGGCACAATACAAATCGTCTGAGGACTTTGCCAACGGAATTTACTGGGCATTGACAGAATCGGAAAACCCTATATTGGCGGAACAGGCCTCACGAAAGGCCATAGCTAACTATTCGGAAAGTATCATTGCCAAGAAATACATCGAAGTTTATAACAAAATCACGGGAAAGCATGCATAACCATCCTACCCCTAAATTCTCAATTATCACCGTAACTTACAATGCCGGACAGGTGTTGGAAGACACAATACAAAGCGTCATTTCACAAACCTACCGACATGTAGAGTACATTATTGTGGATGGAGCCTCAAAAGATAACACGCAGACGATTATAAACAAATACCGCGAACGGATTCATAAAGTGTTCAGTGAACCGGATAAAGGTTTGTATGATGCTATGAATAAGGGAATATCATTGGCGACAGGTGATTATCTCTGCTTTCTCAATGCCGGCGACAGTTTTCATGAAGATGATACACTGCAACAAATGGTACACTCGATCAGTGGAAACGAACTTCCCGATGTACTGTACGGTGAGACGGCAATTGTAGATAAAAACGGACATTTTTTACGTATGCGCCGCCTTTCGGCTCCTAACGTATTAACCTGGAAAAGCTTCAAACAAGGAATGCTGGTATGCCATCAGGCTTTTTTTGCCAAACATACCCTTATAGAATCATATGATCTGAATTATCGTTTTTCTGCCGATTTTGACTGGTGTATCCGGATTATGAAAAAGGCACGTACCCTACACAATACCCATCTCACCGTCATTGATTATCTAGACGAAGGAATGACTACCCGGAATCAGAAAGCATCTCTCAAAGAGCGTTTTCGTATTATGTGCCAGCATTATGGAGTGATGAGCACCGTAGCACATCACGCCTGGTTTATCATACGGGCTATCTCCAAAAAATAAAAAGCTACCCGGAGGAAGGAAGCGTTTTCCTTATCAGTTCAGTCGGACTCTGAATAAAATACCCGTAATCTGCTTTCTGCCTGTTCTATCATTTCTTTATGAATACGGGGACAACCTTCGAAAAAAGAAGTTACTATTTCAATCTTCTTGTTTTTGCCAACAGTTTTTTTCCAGTTACCCACTACCTTACCATTATACAAGATCACCGGATAAAATATCCCGTACGTATTGAACGCTTTAGGATGATGTTCCTCGGCAAGCACAGCTTTACGTTCTTTATAACTAATAAGATATTCATCATAAGATGGCAGAAAGTGAAGTATATCAGCAGAGTTAATCTCTCCCTGATAAGATTCGTGCACGAACAATTCATAAGAGTCAAAACGTTCCTTCACCAATTGTGAATCAATCAGCCCCATAGCAGTTCTTGCTTCGGTAACTGATAAGCCCGACCACCATACAAAATCTGTCAGACTTGCCGGAGAATGACTACGAAAATAACGCAATGCCAATGTAGCCAAAGCTTCATCCTTTGTCAGTTCTTTTACCGGAGGAACACGTTCTTCAAGCAAAGCATACGTTGCTTTCTTCCCTTTATCAACACCGCTGCAAACAATACCTTCCACCTCAGCACGTGCCATAAACCGTGTCATCAATCGATTATCAACAGTCATCCCTTCATTTGCCAGTCCGGCTTCTATCTCTTGCTTAGTCAGACTTTTATTTCCTTCCAGCAGTTTTTCTATTAAGCGGTTACAACGAGAAAAAAGTGTTTCTGAAATATCTACTCCATGTCCCTTCGCGAAGGAGTCATTGGCCGACTTTATACGCTGTGCAGACAGTTTCAGCATCCAGCGTATATCTTCTGCTGCCACTAAATGCCAAGTAGGGCGCATCACATGTGTACGTATTATCTCTCCCCGTGCAAGGGCGTCCTCCACAGCTCTAAGAGTGGGTGATTTTAAGCGGATACCTACAGCCCACTTAGCCATAGCATAATCCTGTCCCTGGATAGCTCCCATCCATGACACAACCTCTTTGGGAGAATTAAAACACGGATTCAGCAATTGCTGACTTATCTGACGAATATTTGCAATCATAGGCCAAGAAGGTGTTTAAGTTCGACAACGCCTTCCGAAGCTCCTTTTTGAATAATATGTATGGAACGGGAAGTATGAGTATCCACCGGTTTAGGATCGATCAGATAAACCTCTGCTGTACGTGGCACATAATTCAACAACCCGGCAGCCGGATAGACATTCATGGAAGTTCCGATAATAACAAATACATCCGCCTTCTCCACAATATCAATGGCTGCCTCTATCATTGGTACAGCCTCACCAAACCAGACTATGAAAGGACGCAGCTGAGAACCGTCTCGGGCACAATCCCCCATACGTACTTCATATTCCTCCGGTTTCAATTCCTTTATATAATGAGGATTATTCGGATCACGGCTGGAACATACTTTTGTCAATTCACCGTGTAGATGAATCACATGTGTACTCCCTGCCCGTTCGTGCAGGTTATCAACATTTTGGGTAATTACAGTCACATTAAAGTGTTTCTCCAACTCTGCCAACAATTCATGCCCGCGATTAGGCTTCACATCCAACAGTTGTTTACGCCGCTCATTATAAAAATGAATCACCAGTTCCGGATCACGTGCATACCCCTCCGGAGTTGCTACCTGCTCCACCGGATACTTATCCCATAACCCACCAGCATCACGAAATGTACTGATCCCACTCTCCGCGCTCATCCCCGCACCTGACAAAATGACTAAATTCTTCATGCTTCCTTTTTTACATTGATTCAGATATATAGCAAAAGTAAACAGAATAATTGAATAATAAAGCGAATAAAAACAGATAACTTATACAGTGATAAGAAATTTTAAATCCAAAAAGCCCGATCATTCAAATAAAACATGTATTTTTGCCAATTGTTAATTTGCAATTGATTGAGAGTAAAAGATTCAAGTTTCTTCCTCCAATCTCCAACAAAAATATATATGGATAAATTTAGTTATGCAATCGGCCTTGGAATCGGCCAGAACTTGTTAGGTATGGGTGCCAAGGGCATCTCGGTAGAAGACTTTGCTCAGGCAATTAAAGATGTACTGGAAGGTAATCAGACAGCTATCAGCCACCAAGAAGCCCGCGAAATAGTAAATAAATATTTCGAAGAACTGGAACAGAAGATGAGTGCTGCCAGCATTGAACAAGGAAAAGCATTCCTGGAAGAAAACAAGAAAAAAGCGGGTGTTGTAACCCTTCCAAGCGGACTGCAGTACGAAATAATCACCGAAGGAAAAGGTAAACTGGCCAAAGCCACCGATCAGGTGAAATGTCACTATGAAGGTACACTTCTTGACGGAACACTATTTGACAGCTCTATCAAGCGCGGACAGCCTGCCGTATTCGGTGTAAACCAAGTGATCCCGGGATGGGTAGAAGCATTGCAGCTGATGCCGGAAGGTTCTAAATGGAAACTGTATATTCCGTCAGATCTGGCTTACGGCGCACAAGGTGCCGGAGAGATGATTCCACCGCACAGCACACTGGTATTCGAAGTAGAATTACTTGAAGTTTTAAACAAATAATTTTTTAAAAGCAAAATGAAAAAGATTACAATCCTGGCAGCAATCGCTGCCGTAACTGGTCTTGCATCATGTACAGCCCAGGCTCCTAAAGCAAATCTGAAAACAGAACTCGATTCACTGTCTTATTCAATCGGTATGGCTCAGACTCAAGGTCTGAAAGGCTATCTAGTAGGACGTATGGATGTTGACACAGCTTACATGGCTGAGTTCATCAAAGGTGTAACCGAAGGTGCCAACAAAACCGGAAAGAAAGAAGCCGCTTACATGGCAGGTCTTCAGATTGGTCAGCAGATCAGTAACCAGATGATGAAGGGTATTAACCACGAACTATTTGGTGAAGATTCAGTAAAAACTATCAGCAAAGAAAACTTCCTTGCAGGTTTCATCGCAGGTACACTGGAAAAAGGTGGCTTGATGACTATGGAAAAAGCTCAGTCATATACTCAGACAGCTATGGAAGCTATCAAAGCAAAAGCTATGGAAGAAAAATACGCTGACAACAAAGCTGCCGGTGAAAAATTCCTTGCTGAAAATAAGACTAAAGAAGGTGTAAAAACAACTCCGAGCGGATTGCAGTATAAAGTAATCACTGAAGGTAAGGGTGAAATTCCTGCTGATACTTGCAAAGTGAAAGTAAACTATAAAGGTACTTTGATTGACGGTACTGAATTTGATAGTTCATACAAACGTAACGAGCCAACTACTTTCCGTGCTAACCAGGTTATCAAAGGTTGGACAGAAGCATTAACTATGATGCCTGTTGGTTCTAAATGGGAACTTTACATCCCACAAGACTTGGCTTATGGCTCAAGAGATCAGGGCCAGATCAAACCGTTCTCAACCTTGGTATTCGAAGTTGAATTGCTTAGCATCGAAAAGTAAGCAAATTATCCCTATAAATAAAAAGAGGTGCAAAGAAATTTGCGCCTCTTTTTTGCTATTTCCTATTTTTTATCCGTTTTATAGAGAGAAATTAAAATAAATCTCTATATTTGCTTACTATTTGATAACAATTGGAAAATATACTCATTAATTATGGAAAAAATAGACAACCTTGACAGGCAGATTCTTGAGATCATTTCTCAGAATGCCCGCATACCTTTTAAAGATGTAGCAGCAGAATGTGGTGTCTCACGTGCAGCCATCCATCAGCGTGTGCAACGCCTTATAGATCTGGGAGTTATTGTAGGATCGGGTTATCACGTAAACCCCAAATCACTTGGATACAGAACTTGTACATACGTTGGTATTAAGCTTGAAAAGGGTTCTATGTACAAATCGGTGGTAGCCGAGTTACAAAAAATACCGGAGATTGTAGAGTGTCACTTCACTACCGGTCCATACACCATGCTGACTAAACTCTATGCATGCGACAACGAACACCTGATGGACTTGTTGAATAATAAGATGCAGGAGATACCAGGCGTTGTAGCTACTGAGACCCTGATCTCCCTGGAACAAAGTATCAAGAAAGAAATTCCTATTCGCATAGATAAGTAAACCAATGGAGTTCTTGAACGAATATCATCTGGCAGGACTTCTAATTGGCATCTGTACTTTTTTAATCATCGGACTCTTTCACCCGGTCGTGGTAAAAGCCGAATATTACTGGGGTACTAAATGTTGGTGGATTTTTCTGGTATTGGGAATAGCCGGCGTATTAGCTTCATTAAGTGTAGACAATATTCTCGTTTCTTCCCTGTTAGGCGTTTTTGCTTTTTCTTCGTTCTGGACTATCAAAGAGGTCTTTGAACAAGAAGACCGGGTTAGAAAAGGATGGTTCCCGAAAAACCCCAAGCGTACTTATAAATTCTGAAACATTGAAAGAATATAAGAAACTGTTTTGATTTTGCTCTAAAAAGTTTGCATATTTCGGGAGAAAATACTAATTTTGTCCCCGCATCCAAGATAAAAGGATACACGGGCTTTTAGCTCAGTTGGTTAGAGCAACAGACTCATAATCTGGAGGTCCTTGGTTCAAGCCCAAGATGGCCCACTTAAAAGAAGACTATAGATCGATGATTTATAGTCTTTTTTTTATAAGAACAGGTACAAAAACTAATCAGAAACAAACTGTTATGAAAAAAGTCCTCAAGTTCGCAGGTAGCCTGATTATTGGTATGTGTATGGGTGCTGCCGGTGTAATACTGGGAATCAGCTGGTTTACCGGGACCTCACTGACTGCATTTCTCGAACATCTGAAAATCGAGACACTACTAAGTAGTATGTTTATATCGCTCATAAGTCTTTTTATTGCCGGTTACCTGCAAATTATCCTACATGAAGCAGGACATTTGCTTTTTGGATTAGCCACCGGTTACAAATTTATCTCTTTCCGTATCGGGAAACTAACATTAATCAAAGAAAAAGGAAGATTCAAGATAAAGTACTTTAAGATACCCGGAACGGCTGGCCAATGTCTGCTTCTCCCACCGGATGTAAGTCCGCAACAACTCCCGTTCATTCTCTACAATCTGGGAGGTGTATTAATGAACCTGTTCTCGGCAATAGTAGCAATCTTATTATTGACTACAATTCCTTCTATTTTTACTCCCCTCAAACTATTCCTTCTATTTACCGCCCTTATCGGAATTCTATTCGCACTACTCAACGGAATTCCAATGAAAAGAAGCGGTATTGTCAATGACGGCTATAACCTCAGGCTGATGCAAAAGTCGTTGGAAAGCCGCCATGCCTTAATACTCCAGCTTAAGGTAAATGCTTTGTTTCAGGAAGGTACCCGGTTGAGGGATATGCCTGCCGAATGGTTTACAGGAGAAGACACAGAGTACAGTAATCCGTTGCTGACCGGTGTTAAGGGATTTTGTGTATCCCGGCTTATAGATCAGAAAGAGTTTGCACAGGCTGAAAAACTATTGCAAGAGATACTTGCACATCGGGAAGAGATTATTCCTATCTTCGTATTGGAAGCCGAGTGTGAATTACTTTTTCTGGAATTGATTGGACAATGTCGTTCAGAAGTAATAGAGGAATTATACAGTACTTCCTTGCAACAATATATCAGCCGGTTCGGAGAAACCTCAACCGGCAAACAGAGGTTGCAATGTGCACTCGCACTCTTATGGAAGAAAGATCGGAAAGCTGCGGAAGAAATATATAATAGTGTATGCCGGAAACGGAATCATTACCTCATGAAAGCAGAAACAGAAATGGATATTGAACTCATGGAATGGACGCTCCAACGATGAAATACAGAAAATGGGGACTCCTGGCATTCTGTCTGCTACTCACAGCATGTCATACCGGAAGAAAACCGACGGGAGAAAAGACAACAGTCATTTCTCCTGTAGAAACTATTGCTACAACAGAAGAAACCCAATCGCCCGTTATAGAGAAGAGCCGTATAGCACTCTATCTTGACTCGCTCGGACTTATAAATATCCAAAGCGCAGACAGTAGTATTGCTGTAAAGTTACTGTATGCAACCCCGGAAAACTTTACAGGAGAACTACTCTACGAAGATTTAAAGGACGCCTATCTGCATCCGGATGCTTTAAAATCACTGCTTCGTGCCCAACAGTTATTGAAAGAGAAACACCCCGGATACAGCCTGATTGTTTACGATGCTGCCCGTCCCATGTCCGTACAGAAAAAGATGTGGAATGTAGTGAAAGGTACTTCAAAAAGCATCTATGTATCCAATCCTTCCCGCGGTGGAGGACTCCATAACTACGGACTGGCAGTAGACATCAGCATTCTCGATAATAATGGAGTTCCTCTTCCTATGGGAACGGAAGTAGACCATTTGGGTGTCGAAGCTCATATCACCCACGAAGCTGAATTAGTAAAAAGCAGAAAAATCAGCGAGGAAGCTGTAAGAAACCGGCAACTACTCCGACTCATTATGAGAGAAGCAGGTTTTCGTGCACTCAACAGTGAGTGGTGGCACTTTAACCTGTGTAGCAGAGAAGTAGCTAAACAAAGATATAAACGAATCGAATAATACCATCTATTATGCTTAAAAGAAAACAAAACCTGTTGTTGGTTTTTCTAACAATGTGGTGTATCGCCTTACCGGCACAAGAAACCACAAAGCAACAGCACACATTCTCCTTCCATACCGGATACGGGAATATGCTGAAAGGAACTGCCGGACTAACCAACAGTTCAAAAAGTTACGAGCGTAGCCTTTCGGAAGGGGTTAGCTGGGATGCGCAATATTATTACCGTCCGGCAGATATAGTCGGAATAGGATTCCTGTATTCAGGATTCTCTTCCCAAGGAAGCCACGAAGAAGGAAGCGATCATCTATACACACACTATTTTGCTCCCCAGGCAGGGATCTATTGCCTTCGGACAAAATGCTTTTTCATTCGCTTGGATGCAGGTATAGGTATATTGTCATATAGGAACTACAGTAAAGTATTCGATAAAAGCAGACGCGTAACTGCAACTTCCTTTGCCACTAATGCAGGGCTCAACGCTACCTTGAAAATAACCCGGCAATGGAATATAGAAGCCGATATACAATACGTAGCCTCCAATATTCACAAAATATACCCACGTTATCATAATGAAACGACTACCGTTAAATTCCGCAACGACCCGTTATCGGTAAGCCGACTTAATCTTTCAGCAGGAGTCTCTTTCAATTTTTAACCTGAAATATATACAATATGATGAAGAAATATATCCTCATTCTTCTTTCCGTTCTTTGCTGTATCGGTTGTGACAGAGAAGATGAAACAGTAGACATTACAGTGATGCCACCTGCCACTACTATTGGTGCAGAGACGTTTGGCTGCCTGATAGACGGCTGGTTATATGTCGGAGGCAGATACCGGGATTACGGTTATTGGTTCGGCCCTTCCGTAGACAGTCCGTCAATCAAATTCTTATACAATGAGAAGCAGGCGGAAGTAGACGTATCTGTCATGGTAAAGCAAGACAGATACATCCGGTTTACCATAGTATCTCCTCAGGAAGGACAAGAATCGGAGTTTACTAACGTACGCTTTGGAGAAGAGAAATTAAAAAACGGAACAGTTACCATCACCCGTTTTGATACGGAACGAAATATCATCAGCGGAACATTCAGTGGAGGCCGGATCACTAACGGCCGCTTCGATGTTCATTATAAAGATCAGGAAGAAGATCTCATGTAATTTATGGAACAACTATCACAACCTACTATCGAGTTTATTCGTGCCCATAGTCGGGATGACGTCCGGCTACTAGCATTACAGGCTCCCAGATATCCGGACGTGGATATGCCTGCCGCTATTGTACAAATAGCCGGAAGACAGGCTGCTGCCAATAAAATACCTTCGTGGCAATCTATTGAGGAGCTATGGTATCCGCGTCATCTATCGATGGAACAATGCTCCTCTGAAATAACAGCACAATACAAATCGACACTGGCAGACGGAGAGACATTAACCGACCTGACCGGAGGTTTCGGGATAGACTGTGCTTTTATGGCAAGCAGGTTTCGTAAAGTGTCCTATGTGGAACGGCAAGAAGAGCTCTGTGAAATCGCAAAACATAACTTCCCCCTACTCGGGCTGAAACATATTACGGTATATAATGAAGACGGAGTAGCTCATTTACAAAAGATGGAACCGGTGGATTGTATTTTTATTGATCCGGCACGCCGGAATGAACATGGAGGGAAGACAATCGCCATATCAGATTGTGAACCTGATGTAGCAGAGCTGGAAGAGTTATTGTTGAGCAAAGGCAAACAGATCATGATCAAGTTATCGCCCATGCTGGACCTTACCCTTGCACTAAAAAGTATGAAGCACGTCAGGGAAGTACATGTTATCTCCGTAAACAATGAGTGCAAAGAGCTATTGCTGATAATAGGAAACGAACCCTCCCGGTTGATTCCTATCCATTGCATCAATCTCACCTCCAAAGAGAAACAAACCTTCACTTTCACCCGGGAAGGGGAACTTACTTCCGAATGTCTCTATACCAAAGAACTTGGTAAGTATCTGTATGAACCGAATGCTTCCATCCTTAAAGCGGGTGCATTTCGCAATATTGCCTCCCGGTATAAAGTAAAGAAGTTGCATCCGAACAGCCATCTCTACACTTCGGATCTGTGGATAGAGAACTTTCCGGGAAGATCTTTCCTGATAACCGGACAATGTTCCTTCAATAAGAAAGAAATAAAAGAAACCATCGGGGAGCTAAAGAAAGCCAATATCACCGTTCGTAATTTCCCGGCTACGGTAGCAGAAATACGGAAGCGAACCAAGTTATCAGATGGAGGGGAGGTTTATCTTTTTGCAACCACTCTATCCAACGAGCAGAAGGTATTTATAAAATGCAGTAAAGTATAGAATGAATAAGAGATCCGATACAGGATTAACTGACTCTTTATAAACAATGCGAATCAGTAGTTATTTACGATTGGACGATTGACGATTTACGATTGGGATTACTCTGTCTCTAATAGCGCTGAAACAGGCTTTTAAAAGAGTAACTTCAATCGTAAATCGTCAATCGTCCAATCGTAAATAACCACTGATTCGCATAAATAATAAGTTCTTGCCAAACAAAGTTCTATTATTTTACATAGGATGTTTCTCCGGAACTGCACGCCCCGCTCGGCTCCGGGGAGGACGTTCCTCGGCTCCGGGGAAGAGGTGCTTCGGCTCCGAGGAGGAGGCTGCTCGGCTCCGGGGAGAAAAAGAGGCCAAACAGGCATTGACAATCAAGAGGTTACAGAAGCATATTTTATCGTCTCGGGATATGCATGAATGACAATATTACTTTACATAACTCCAAGCATTACCTAATAAAGCCCATATACAGTAGGCTGCCAACTTTCTGAATGAGAAACGATATGATCTCGGTTTTACCCTTCTTTAGTCTCCTCCGGTTTCAATCCGCTTTTAGGAATAGTCGTCTCATTTCCATCGCGTACTGCCATATAATGCGGAGACATAATCTCAACATCCGCCTCAGCAAATACATCCTGAATACTCTGATACAGATTGGAATAAATCTGTGCTAACTGGTCCGCCTCTGTTATATACGCATTAATCTGATACACCGGATACCAATCCTGCAATTCCGTTTCAAGTACAAACGGTTCGGGATCCGCCGCGACTCCCTGCGTTGCTTGTGCTGCTTTCAGGAGCAACGAATGCACTTTACGCCAGGGTACATCATATCCGATGCTCACTTCTGCATGAATAATCAATCCGTAGGTTCGTGCCGATGCACTATAATTCACTGTATGAGAAGACATGATAAAGGAGTTGGGAATAGTGACCAGCTCATTCTTTGGCGTACGGATACGTGTCACAAGCGGGGTTTTCTCTATGACATTCCCGGTGGTATCATTCAGCTTGATACGATCTCCCAACTTAAACGGACGCATATAGGTAATAACCAGCCCGGCAATAATATTCCCAATCACCGTACTTGACCCCAATGAAACAATCAGTCCGACAAAGACTGAAATTCCCTGAAAGACTCCCGAATCGGAACCCGGCAGATAGGGGTAGATCATCGCAATCATGAAAGCGTATAACAGGAAACGTATAATATGGAAAGTAGGCATCGCCCAATCCGGGTAAAAACCATTCAGTTTCAATCTGTCAGACTGTACTTCTGTAGCCAGGTAATGAACCAACCGCACCAAGTATTTCACAGCAAGGCATATTACGAAAATAGTGAACAGGTTCGGAATATAATCTATCACCCCACCAAATATACTTTTCACCGGATTCCAGATATATGAGAATATCTGATAGGCCAGCTTTTCGGTCTGCGGGAAAATGGAAAATAGCAAGGGGACCGTAAGAACTAACTGAAGCAACATGAAGGCATAACGCAATATATTGGCCAGAAATATAAGCAGATTAACCTGTTTCTGAGTATCCAGCAATTCATAATCCTGAATCGAAATAGGCTTTAGCTTTGTGTCCTTCAATCGTTGAATACGTATCTTTAGTTTCTTAAATAACCAGGTAGTAGCCCAAAACAGCAGATACTGCCCGAGCAATACCAACACAAAAAATATAATCCTCTTACCCAACTGCCACAAGCTGTGTTCTTTTTTCATATCCTTCAGCTTGTCTACCACTATGTGTCGTTTATCGGCAGCAAGCTGGTCACGTGTGCGACCTTCCCACAACCCGTCCTGATCAGTAAATGAAGCCAATACTTTATCGCCATACATTAAATCGGTCACAATGTCGCTACTCTCCAAATACAGGGAATCCGGCTTGAGATTGAATCGCTTGCCCAACTCTGTGATAGCAGTGGCATTCATCACCGCCCGTTGTTGGGGGGTATGTCCGCCCCGTTTGGCATATATATAAAAAAGCGTATCCCCTTCCACAACCACGGGAACACCTTGAGTGAACTTACGCAATGAGTCTATACGCAACTTTTGCTGAACCAATTTTACAGAATCAGCAGCATATGCCTGCAATTTCAGTTGTTCCATCTCCATCCGCATATTGGCTTCGTTCAGCCTGGCAGTTTCAAGTTCCCTTTTCATGTCGGCAATGTTCGCCGAATCAGAATCACTCCTTATGACAGAATGAGTTTTCAACGTATCGTCACCAAGAAATTCACGAACTTTCTCGACCAGCTGAGCAGACGCTCCGATAGTAAATACCAAAGAGATGAAAAGACAAAATAAACGATTCTTCCTCATACAAAAAACACTTATTAACCTTGCTATAGACAAATAAACGTGCCAAACATACGGAATGTTTTTGATATTTCAGTGGGAATGAATATATTATTTGCTCAAAAAGATACGTCCGATAATTCTCAACACGGTTCCAGTTTTAATTAATTCCGTTATCTTTGTAGCAAAAATCAGGACCCAAATGGATATATTACTTCTCATCGGAGGACTTCTCCTCATTCTAATAGGCGCTAATGGCCTGACGGACGGAGCCGCATCTGTTGCCAAACGATTTCGTATCCCATCCATTGTCATCGGATTAACAATCGTTGCATTCGGCACTTCAGCCCCGGAACTGACAGTCAGTGTATCTTCCGCATTAAAAGGAAGTGCAGATATTGCTATCGGAAATGTAGTGGGAAGCAATATTTTCAATACACTGATGATAGTGGGTTGCACTGCATTGTTTGCTCCTATCGTCATCACTCAGAACACACTAAAGAAAGAGATCCCTCTCTGTATTCTCTCTTCCATCGTATTACTGATATGCGCCAATGATGTTCTATTGGACCATGCTGCCCAAAACGTGCTCAGCATCACCGACGGGCTACTGCTTCTGTGTTTCTTCGCTATTTTTTTAGGATATACCTTTGCCATCGCATCCAACGGTAAGAGTGAAGGAGCAGATGAGGAGATACGCCAGTTACCCATATGGCGCTCGGTGCTCTATATCATAGGTGGACTTGCGGGGCTCATTTTCGGTGGACAATGGTTTGTAGAAGGAGCCGGTAATATTGCCCGCAGCTTGGGAGTCAGTGAATCAGTCATCGGACTGACGTTGGTAGCAGGAGGTACTTCGCTACCCGAATTAGCAACTTCGGTGGTTGCCGCATTGAAAAAGAATCCGGAAATAGCTATCGGAAATGCTATCGGCAGCAACCTGTTCAACATTTTCTTTGTACTTGGATGTAGTGCATCCATCACTCCGCTCAGCCTAAGTGGCATTACAAATTTCGATTTGCTGGTATTGGTAGGCTCAGGAGTACTGCTATGGTTATTCGGGCTCTTTTTCGCCAAACGTACTATTACGCGGATAGAAGGAAGCATCCTGATACTTTGCTACATAGCATATACTACAATTCTTATCTATAAGTAATCGTTCTAAATTATATGATATTATTATTGAAACGCAGAAACTCGCAGATTCACGCAAAGAATATCATCGCTCAAGTATAGCGCAGCTATTTAATCTGCGAAAATCTGCGATCATTTGCGTTTCAATAAAACGCTGTCATAGTATGAACTAAATTTGAAATTCCACAGGAGTTTCGCAGAGTTTCGTTACCTGGCGAAACGCAGATAATCGCGAATCAGCACAGATGAAAAGACGGACACTCTTTCTCATCTATCTATTTGTCTGCACAAACCTGTATTCATCTGCATTTTAACGATAATCCATCGTCCACCGTACTTCCCTGTACGGAAAACCCTCATATGTGCCTATATGAATACAAATATGGCATAAATGCATACAGTTACCCCCATATCGCCTTTGTCTCCATTTCTGCTAAAGTTGTCCCCTATACACTATTGTCAAAACTGTGAATATTTACTGAGAAACAACTGCCTATATTTGTGAAGTGATTTTTGAGAACGAATATAGTTTTTTTAAAGTAAAAAGAAGGTAGGATTTAGTTCAGGAAAAAAAGGAGGGAGCCACAGACTCTCTTCTTTTCTAAAAACCAAATTTCCCTTCAGGTAAATTTCAATAGAATAGCAGACGTATGAAATCATTCTTACCCAAAGCAATCAGTGCACTTTTTCTGGCAATCTCTTTGCTGGCATGCCAAACGTCCGTAACCCAGGAGAACAACACTTCCATTGCCCGCTCTGAAATGTTGCTCGACAGTATCTTCAAATACTATCAGGCAGAAGGGGGCAATTTATTTAATGAGAATTATCCTAAAAGTTCCAATGATAAAGTAACCTACCTGGCTTCTACAGATACGATTACCAAAGACAAAGTAGCCTATTTATGGCCTACCTCCGGGTTGTTTTCAGGAGTAAATGCACTACTCAAAACAACCAGAGACAACAAATATCAGGCACTTCTACAGGAGAAAATCATTCCCGGATTAGAATGTTATTATGACACAACCCGTACTCCTGCCTGTTTTCAATCCTACATCAGTGAGGCCGGGCATTCCGACCGTTTCTATGATGATAATATCTGGTTAGGCATTGACTTCCTCGAAACTTACCGCCTGACAGGAAATAAGAAATACCTGAAACAATCGGAAGAAATATGGAAATTCCTCTTGAGTGGTAATGACGATGTACTAAACGGAGGTATCTATTGGTGTGAGCAAAAAAAGGAATCAAAGAATACCTGCTCCAATGCACCCGCATCCGTACTGGCACTTCAACTTTTTGAGACCACCCGGGACAGTGCCTATTATCAGAAAGGACTGGAGCTATATACATGGACAAAAGTAAACTTACAGGATTCGGATTACATTTACTTCGACAACCTCAAAACAGACGGACGCACCGGCACAGAGAAATATGCATATAATACGGGACAAATGCTGCAAGCAGCCAGTCTGCTATACAAACTAACCGGCAACCGTCAATTTCTGACAGAAGCACAAAACGTGGCCCGTGCAGGAATAAACTACTTCACAGTACCATTCAAGACACAGGACGGTACAGATATCAGGTTCTTCCGCAACCGGGGAACATGGTTCGTGGCTATCATGATGAGAGGATATATAGAACTCTATCTGCAAGATAACAATCCGGAATATCTGCAAATCTTTGCCGACAATCTGGAACTGGCATGGGAAAGTGCCCGCTATGACAATGGACTCATCAACAGTGACTGGAGCGGAGAAAAGAAAGAAAAACAGCAATGGCTGCTTAATCAGGCGGCAATGGTGGAAATGTACGCAAATCTGGGAAACATGAATCTGAAATAAAACAAATATAGAACATGGAAACACGTAAAAAATTCGTTAAGGCAGGGATGCTCGCGCTAATGGTTGCCTGTCTGCCTTCACTACTGATGGCACAAAAAGAGTTTAGGAAATGGCCCAAGGGTTGTTCGCCCGAAGAAGTAGGTGAGTTAGTAAGCCAACGGTTTGTAGCCGTCCCACATCCCAATTTCAACGGTAATCCGGCACCTCCTAATGAAATCACCTATCCGGAAACATGTGCATGGTTTGGTGCTTTGCGTTACGCGCATATCACCAAAAACAAGAAACTCCTCCGCCAACTGGAAGAACGTTTCCTGCCGATCTTTGGTCCGGAACGCAGACTACAACCCCTACCGGATCATGTAGATCATACCGTATTCGGTACTATCCCGCTCCAGCTATATGCACAAACCGGTAAGGAAATTTACTACCACATGGGAATGTGGTATGCAGACGAACAATGGAAAATGCCGCGTAACACCAAACATCGCGAAGCATACCAGGCTTTGCTGGATCAGGGGTTGTCCTGGCAAACCCGCTACTGGATTGACGATATGTTTATGATTTCGGCCATTCAGTCGCAAGCCTATTTCGTTACCAAAGACCGTAAATACATAGACCGTGCTGCTGCCGAGATGGTGAAGTACCTCGATAAGATACAACGTCCGAATGGTTTATTCTACCACGCTGAAGATGTCCCCTTCTTCTGGGGACGTGGCAATGGCTGGATGGCTGCCGGAATGACGGAACTTTTAGGCATGCTTCCGGAAGACAATCCGAACCGGGAAAGAATACTGGAATCTTATCGGAAGATGATGAACAGCCTGCGCGATTATCAGAAGGAGGATGGCTTATGGGGACAATTGGTGGACGACAAAACTACCTGGACGGAAACCTCCGGTTCGGCCATGTTCGTATATGCCATGGTAAAAGGCGTAAAGAAGGGTTGGCTGGATGAAGTAACCTACGCTCCACTGGTACGCAAAGCATGGATTGCTCTGGTTGGGCACATTGATGAAAACGGAGACATCGACGGCGTATGTGAAGGTACCAATAAAACCAACGACCGCCAGTTCTACCTGAACCGGAAAACCCTTCCGGGCAATATGCACGGACAAGCACCTGTACTGTGGTGCGTAAATGCCTTCCTTGAAAAATAAAACAAAAACTCAATAGCCATGAAAGTATACAAACTCTTTGCACTGCTGCTAACCTTCGCCACTGCGTGGGGCAGCCACCTCTCTGCCAAGGTGATAGACGTAAAATCGCCCAATGGAGAACTGAACATCTCTGTCGATGTAAAAGACAAAATCTACTATTCCGTATCTTACGGGAATGATCTTTTATTGAAAGACTGTTATCTCAACCTCCAACTGGAGAATGAAACACTCGGTAATAATCCCAAGCTCCGCAGTACCAAAAAAGGAGTCATTGACGAAAGTGTAAAACGTGAAATTCCACTCAAGAACGCTGTTGTAAAGAACCATTGCAACACACTACGAATGAACTTTGCCGGCAACTACGCTGTAGAGTTCCGCGTATTCGATAATGGAGTGGCCTACCGTTTCATCACCGATAAGAAAGGTGAAAACATTGTCATGGGAGAAGATTTCGTACTAAACTTCCCGGCTAACTATAAGGCCCATTTGTCACAACCCAACGGTTTCAAAACTTCCTACGAATATCCTTATACACACGTAAATACGGAAGAATACAAAGCTACCGACCGTATGAGCTACCTGCCGATATTGTTAGAAACGGACAAGCCTTACAAGATTCTGATTTCTGAAGCAGACCTGCACGACTATCCTTGTATGTTTCTGAAGAGCACCGGACAGAATGGAATGCAATCTCTTTTCCCCAAAGTACCATTGGAATTCGGAGAAGACGGTGACCGCAGTCTCAAGATTCTGAAAGAAGCGGATTATATAGCCAAAACAGCCGGTAAACGTAGTTTCCCCTGGAGATTCATGGTGATTACCAAAGAAGACAAACAACTGTTGGAGAACGAAATGGTTTACAACTTGTCTACTCCTTGTGTACTCGAAGATTACAGCTGGATCAAGCCCGGACAGGTAAGTTGGGAATGGTGGCACGATGCCCGCCTGTATGGAGTAGATTTCCGTTCGGGGTATAACATGGACTCTTACAAATATTACATTGACTTCGCCTCTAAATTCGGCATACCTTATATCATTATGGATGAAGGATGGGCCAAAAGTACCCGTGACCCGTATACTCCCAACCCGACCATCAACTTAGCCGAACTCATTCAATACGGGAAAGAACGCAATGTGAAAATCGTGCTTTGGCTGACATGGTTGGCCGTAGAGAACAACTTCGACCTCTTCAAGACATTTGCCGACTGGGGAGTAGCCGGAGTAAAGATTGACTTTATGGATCGTAGTGACCAGTGGATGGTAAATTACTACGAACGCGTAGCCAAAGAAGCAGCCAAGCATAAATTATTCGTTGACTTTCACGGCTCGTTCAAACCTGCTGGACTGGAACGTAAATATCCGAATGTACTTTCATACGAAGGGGTATTGGGCATGGAACAAGGAGGCAACTGCCGCCCGGCCAACAGTATCTATCTGCCATTCATGCGCAATGCAGTAGGCCCGATGGACTTTACGCCCGGTTCAATGCTTTCCGCTCAACCGGAAGACAATCGTTCCACACGTGCCAACGCCATGGGTTCGGGTACACGTGCCTACCAGATGGCATTGTTCGTAGTCTTCGAAAGCGGTTTGCAGATGTTGGCAGACAATCCGGTTTACTACTACCGTGAACGCCCGTGTACAGAGTTCATATCCAGCGTTCCCGTCACCTGGGACGAAACAAAAGTACTTTATGCCAAAGTAGGTGAAGCCGTAGTAGTAGCCAGACGAAAAGGTGACAAATGGTTCATTGGCGGTATTACCAACAACGAAGGGCGTACAATCAATCTCGACTTGAGTTTCCTGCCTGCCGGTCAATCATTCACTCTCACCTCGTTTGAAGATGGTATCAATGCCGACCGCCAGGCCATGGACTATAAGCAAAGGGAGAGTAAAGTAAACAATGCGACACAGCTTACCATCAAAATGGTACGCAACGGCGGATGGGCCGGTGTCATCAAATAACATCCCGGAATATGAAACTAAAACTCGTCTATATAGCCGCCCTGATTCTCTGTATGCCAATGTTGCATGCAGAGAATGGCTACGACTTGTGGCTCCGTTATCAGAAAGTAGACAACAGCCAACTATTGAACAGTTATTCAAAAACGTTAGCTAAACTGAACTTCCCTGTAAACTCCGCCACACTGACAGAAGCAAAAAAGGAACTGCAACAAGGACTGAATGGCCTGTTGGATACTAATTTGCCGGAAACAGACGGTATCTCCAAAGGTACACTACTGGTAGGTACTCCGGCTTCCTCAAAAGTACTATCCGGTATCCATGCGATAACCAACGAAATATCCGGCTTGGGCGATGAAGGATTCCTCATCAAAACCCTGAAGGTAAACGGAACGCCCTATACCGTTATTGCAGCCCGGAAGGACATGGGCGTAATGTATGGTGTTTTCCATTTCCTCCGGCTTTTGCAGACCCAATCGGATATCAAAGAGTTAAACATCACGCAGGTGCCCAAACTGCAAAGGCGTATGCTGAACCACTGGGACAACCTGAATGGAACGATCGAACGCGGTTATGCAGGCTACACACTTTGGGACTGGCAGCGCTTACCGGGATACATCGATCCGCGTTATCGCGATTATGCCCGTGCCAACGCTTCTATCGGTATCAATGGCACCGTTCTGAACAATGTAAATGCCAACGCACGCAGCCTGACCACCGAATATCTGATAAAGGCAGCCGCCCTTGCAGATGTTTTTCGTCCTTACGGCATCCGGGTATATCTGACAGCCCGTTTCAGTGCCCCGAAAGAACTGCGAGCTTTGAATACAGCCGATCCGCTGGACCCGGAAGTACGCCAGTGGTGGAAAGATAAAGTGAAAGAGATCTATAAGTATATTCCTGATTTCGGAGGATTCCTCGTAAAAGCCAATTCCGAAGGCCAACCGGGCCCTCAGGACTATAAACGCACACATGCCGACGGAGCAAACATGATGGCAGAAGCACTGGAACCCTATGGCGGTATCGTGATGTGGCGTGCCTTCGTATACGAAAACTCCCGGAACGTAGACCGTGCGGGCAATGGCTATGAAGAGTTCAAGCCATTGGACGGAAAATTCAATAAGAACGTATTCGTACAACCCAAAAACGGTCCGATTGACTTCCAGCCACGCGAACCTTTCCATCCGCTCTTCGGAGCAATGCCTCAGACACCACTGATGCTCGAATTCCAGATAACGCAAGAGTACCTTGGGTATGCTACCAACCTCGCCTATCTGGGTCCGTTATTCGAAGAGTGTCTGGACGCCGATACATACACCAAAGGAAAAGGGACAACCGTTGCCAATGTATTGGAAGATTACAACCGTTCACACGGCATCTCCGGCATTGCGGGAGTTGCCAATATCGGTACGGATATCAACTGGTGCGGACATCTGTTCGGACAGTCCAACTGGTATGCTTTCGGGCGCATGGCGTGGAATCCGGAACTTTCGTCAGAAGAAGTGGCAGATGAATGGCTGCGTATGACGTTCAATAACAATACAAGCTTTGTGAATCCGATCAAAGAAATGATGCAGCAATCACGCGAAACGGTAGTAAACTATCGCAATCCGCTGGGATTGAATCATATCATGAATTTTGCGACTCACTACGGTCCCGGCCCCTGGTACAAAGACCCTCACTGGGATGCCAAAGATTATCATAAAGCGGACGAAACCGGTATTGGCGTAGATCGTACTTCCAAAGGCAGCAATGTTGTCAATCAATATGCCAAACCTTTGGCAGAGATACTTGAAAACCTGAATACCTGCCCGCAAAAAGATCTGTTATGGTTCCATCACCTGCCCTGGGATTACAAGATGCCGTCCGGAAAAATCTTATGGGACGAATTGGTAGCATACTATTATAAAGGAGTAGATGAGGTACGCGGGATGCGTAAACTCTGGAACTCTATGGAAGGTAAAATCGATGCCGAACGATTTAATCACGTCAAACAACTACTAAAAGTACAGGAGGACGAAGCTATCTGGTGGAGAGACGGCTGCGTTCTTTATTTCCAGACATTTTCTAAAAGACCGATACCGTCACAATACGAACACCCACAACACACACTTGAATATTACAAAAGAATCCCTTTCCCCTACAACTGGGAAGGAAAGTATGAATAAATAATCAGACAGAATCATGAAACACATAATCACAGTAAGTATCCTTTTTATACTCTCCCTTTTACAAACCATACAAGCCAAGGGAAAAGATGAATACTGGTATACACCTAAAGCAAGTCCGGAAGAACGGAAAGAAAGCTTCCTGAAATATTATGCCGAACACGGGCGAAAAGATTTCCTAACGGGAATCTTCAACCAGATAGCCCGTGTTGCCATTGGCCAGCCAATGGAAGATGAACCAACCTATAAAGCAGTTGCTTTGGTACGTTCTAACCGCGACTGTAATGACTTCTCAATCAACGGTATGCTACGGCTCCTCTATATGGACCGGGAAAAAACAGTGATTCCTGCACATCTTAAAAAAGAGATAGAGGCTTGCGTACTCGACTTTAAATACTGGTGGGACGACGGACGCCGTGATACGACCTACCGGTGTTATCATACGGAAAACCATCAGGCACTCTACCACACAGCCGAACTGCTTGCCGGACAGCTCTACAAAGACAGGATATTTACCAATGGCATGAATGGTGTACAGCACGTGCAACATGCCAAAGAACGCCTGGAACGCTGGCTGGACTTCCGGTTCCGATTCGGATTCAGCGAATGGCTGTCTACTTATTACGAGGTAGAAGCAATGCTACTCGCCAATCTGTATGATTATGCCGAAGACAAAGCTATACGCAAAAAAGCAGGTATGGTGCTGGATCTGTTGATGTTCGACATGGCTCTGAATAATTTCGAAGGCATGATGGGGTCTACCAGCGGACGTATGTATGCTCATTCTCTTATCAATGGCTCACACAATACCTCTCCGCTGACAAAGCTGATGTTCGGAGTCGGCACTTTCGACCGTGATGAAGTAATGGCTCCCATTGCCCTGTCCACCAGTAAATATCAATGTCCCAAAGTCATACAGGAAATCGCTATCGATTATCAGCGCCCCATGCTCAACCGTCAGCGTATAAGTATCAATGTGGAAGATGCACCCTCTTACGGACTCTCTTATGACAATGAACTGGACTGTCACCTCTTTTGGGGTATGCAGGAATTTATTCACCCATTGGCAATCAAAATGTCCAAACAGATCTCAGAAAAGTACGATACCTGGCCCTATCGTAACTACGACCAATATATCCGTAAGTACGAAGAACAGATTAAAACCTACGGTAAACTGGTAAATTCACACCTCGACCGTTTTGCTTTATCCGAAGCCAACGTGGAAACTTATCGTACCCCGGAATATATGCTCAGTAGTGTACAGGATTACCGTCCGGGAGCTCCGGGTTATCAACAACACATCTGGCAGGCCACTTTGGGCAACCGTGCTATCGTCTACACCAATCACCCCGGAGGCAAAAACCTGAAATATTCGCCAAACTACTGGGCAGGTAATGAAATCCTACCACGGGCGGCACAGCACAAAAATGTAGTAGTATGTATCTACAACATCCCCGAAAACCAGAAAAACGATTATACACATGCTTACTTCCCCAAAAATGATTTTGATGAAGTGCTGACAAAAGGTAACTGGACTTTCGGACGCAAAAAAGACGGCTATGTAGCGCTCTATTCACAAAATGCCACTACATATCAGGCGGGTGAAAGGGGAGATATATGCGATTTACTTGCATCGGGCCGACAAAACATCTGGATCTGCGAGACCGGAACAAAAACAGAATGGGGCGACTTTACTAAATTTGTAAATGCGATCTCATCGGCTAAAGTGTCTTGCCAGGAACTAAATGTTAATTATACTTCTCCGTCTATCGGAAATGTAACATTTGGCTGGCAATCTCCGTTTACTATAAAAGGAAAGGAACAAGAACTCAGATGGAAATACCGTTACGACAATCCTTACTGCAAAGCCTTGTTCAATTCACGTAAAATTGAAATTAAAAAAGGATCGGAAAAACTGATTCTCGATTCAACCAAACTCTAATTCTGACACAATATGAAACACCTTATTATTTACATTTTATCTTCTTTCCTATTATTGACCGGTTGGACTGCCAACGCACAAAATAATTCGATACCACGTCCGGAATATCCACGTCCACAGTTTGAACGTGCCGAATGGAGAAACCTGAACGGCCAATGGAGCTATACATTCGACTTTGGCAAATCGGGCAGAGACCGTAAGTTATACAACAGTACAGGATTTAACGAGTTTATCATCGTCCCATTCTGTCCGGAAAGTAAATTATCAGGAGTAGAATACAAGGACTTCATCCCTGCCATGTGGTATCACCGTAAGTTACAAGTTCCGGCAGACTGGCAAGATAAAAAGGTTATCCTTCACTTTGGCGGAGTAGACTATTACTCAGTAATCTATATCAACGGGCAAGTGGCAGGCAGACATTGGGGAGGTAGTTCCTCATTCGGAATAGACATTACACGGTTTGTTAAATACGGAGAAGAACAGCAACTTGTGGTATACGTAGAAGACGACCAGCGTAGTGGAAGCCAGGGAAGAGGAAAACAATCGGGCAACTTCTATTCACAGGGATGCGACTATACCCGTACTACCGGCATCTGGCAGACCGTATGGATGGAAGCAGTAGACGCCTGTGGACTAAAATCTGTTCGTATCACACCGGAACTGGATCAGAAATGTTTCACCGTTCAACCGGAATTCTATGGATTACAAGCCGGACAAAAGCTCCGCGTCAGTGTAAAGGATGGTGATCGTGTAGTCAGCAAACAGACACAAACTGCTGCCACTCCTCTGACACTGATGTTACCATTGAAAACTGTAAAAACCTGGTCACCCGGTTCGCCCTTCTTATACGACATCGAACTGGAAGTATTGGATGCCAAAGGAAAAGTGATTGATCATGTCAATTCTTATGCCGGTATGCGCAAGGTGCATATCGAAGGAAATAAATTCTTTCTCAATAATGAGCCCTGTTATCTGCGCTTTGTACTCGATCAGGGATTCTATCCCACAGGTGTATGGACTGCTCCCACAGATGCAGATCTGAAACGTGATATCGAACTTAGTCTGGCCGCAGGTTTTAACGGAGCACGCCTCCACCAGAAAGTATTTGAAGAGCGTTTTCATTACTGGGCCGATAAGTTGGGATACCTTACCTGGGGAGAGTCGGCAAGCTGGGGTCTTAATACCAGTAGCCCGGAAGCCGCCCGGAACTTCCTCACCGAATGGGAGGAAGTAGTAGTTCGCGACCGCAATCACCCTTCAATCATTGTATGGACCCCATTCAATGAAACCTGGGACCGCCCGAATGACAACGAACAGGCACGCCAACACGACCGTTTCATTTCAGACGTTTATAAACTCTCACACAATTTGGATTATCGTCCGGTAAATGATGCCAGTGGAAATTACCATGTGATGACAGACATCTGGAGTGTACATCATTATGCACAGAGCGGTGAAGAGATGAAAAAACGGTTGGAAATAAAGGACGGTAAGCTCCCCCAGAAAGATGTGAAGAAAGAAGTTCCCTATGAAGGACAGCCTTACTTCCTCGACGAATATGGTGGTATCAAATGGGTGTATGGAAAGCAGTTTGCCAAAAACACCTGGGGCTACGGACAAGGTCCCAAAACACTTGACGAGTTTTATGCCCGGCTGAAGGACATTACATTTACTGTTCTCGAATTTGATTTTGTGGCCGGATATTGCTACACCCAGCTAACAGATGTAGAACAGGAACAGAACGGTATTTATAATTACGACCGTACCCCGAAGTTTGATATGGAGATTATCAAATCCATATTCAACAGACTACCGGAGAAGAAATAAGAACAAAAACATATATCATGAAACGAAACGGCCTACTCATTCTATTGTTGTTTCTAAGCAGTAACCTACCCGCACAGAATTCCTTCGACCTCGTCATTGTCGGAGGAAATCCGGGAGGTATCATGGCAGCCATCGCTGCAGCACGGCAAGGCAAAACTTCCGTCATACTGGAGCGAACCAACCACATTGGCGGACTTCCGGCCAATGGACTTGGAGCTACCGACATTGCAACCCGCGAAGCTACTACGGGACTATTCTCTGAATTCACCTCCCGTATCAGACAGTATTACATCAGTCATTACGGAGCCGATTCACCCCAAGTGAAAACTTGCAGTAACGGTTTTCACTTCGAACCATCCGTAGCCGCCCGTATTTTTGAAGAGATGCTGAATGAGCAGAAAGAGAAGATCACCGTGCGCCTGATGCGTCAGTTTGATGCAGAGAACAAAAACATCTGCATCAGAAACGACCGTATCGAGAGTATCTGTATCCTGAACAGGGAAAACGGACAAAAAGAAACCTATCAGGGGAAAATCTTTATAGATGCCACTTATGAGGGCGATTTAGGAGCCGCAGCAGGTGTGCCGTTCCGTGTCGGTCGTGAAAGCCGGGAAGAATTTAATGAACCGGGAGCCGGAAGGACCTATGAATACTGGAAAAGCCTCCCTGCCGATGGAAGTACCGGGCAGGCAGATAACGCTGTGCAAGCTTATAACTATCGTTTGTGTCTCACAAACGATCCAAAGAACATGGTTCCTTTCACCCGACCGGATAACTACAACCGAGACGAATACGTCTCTCTCATAGAGGATGTATGGACCGGACGTAACACACAACGGGCCATGCTGAAAGTGACAAATGAGATGTTGGAAGAAAATCGCCGGCATATCGCAAGAGGCAACAGAACCAAACTTCCCGGAGACAGCTGGGGGATCTGGAAACTAAGCAGTCTCGTCAACCTGCCGAACCAAAAGACTGACGGTAACAATCAGCACGCTGCTTTCCTTTCTACCGATCTGCCCGAAGAAAACTGGCCATGGCCCACCTCCTCGTGGGAATGGCGGGATAAATTTGCCAAACGCTTAAAAGACTATACTTTAGGGCTTTTCTGGTTTGCCCAGCATGATAAAGAACTCCCGTCCCACTTCCGCAAGGAAATGCTGAAATGGGGACTGGCAAAAGACGAATATCCCGATAATGAATCCTTTCCCCGGCAAGTATACGTACGCGAAGGCCGTCGTTTTGAGGGAGTTTACTTCTTCACAGCAGCCGATGCACTTCCGGTCAGTCCGGGTAAACGCCCTCCTTTACATTCAAGTAGTGTGACCGCAAGTCATTATGCCCTCGACTCTCATGCTGCCCGCAAAAGAGAGACAGGAAGAGTACATCTGGATGGATTCATCAGTTATCCCACAGCCGTTTACACCGTACCTTTAGGAGTAATTCTACCTAAAGACGTAGACAACCTGCTATTGCCGGTACCTGTATCCGGTTCTCACATCGGTTTCTCCACCTTACGCATGGAACCTTGTTGGATGGCTCTGGGACAAGCCGCCGGTATCACAGCAGCACTTGCCATAGACAAAGGAGTGAAAGTACGAAATGTGGATATACCTTCACTACAGGATATTCTGATAAAACAAAAAGCCACCCTTATCTATTTTCGAGATGTAAAACCAACGGATGATGCTTTCCCACTGGTACAATATCTGGGCCTGCGCGGATATCTTCCGGACTGGAATGCTTCATTACAACAGCCGATAGATGAGAGCACCTTACGCAACTGGAGCAATTTGTGCGGTACACAGCTAAAAGCGACTCCCGGACAAACAACCCGACTGAAAGTACTGACAGACATATACAAGTTACAATCGGAAAGAACCGGATTATTCTGACTCCTCCGGAGATAAATAAAATACGCAAAATAAGATATGCCTCCAGTAATCAGTTCTGGAGGCAAAATCATATCACAAATATAATTCAATGTATCGATAAACAAATGCATAAGTAACTGTTCAAAATTATAGGATACTATTATTAAAACGCAGAAACTCGCAGATTCACGCAAAGCATATCATCACTCAAGTATAGCGCAGCTATTTAATCTACAATCATTTGCGTTTCAATAAAACGCTGTCATAGTATGAACTAAATTTGAAAAACTACTTATTAAATTATACCGTTTCTCCTAAATCCGAAATAAATTCCTGTTTACCATCTTTCATATAAAAAATATGTTCTTCTTCACCTCGTGTCCTGTTGCGTAGATGCAACAAAGCATTCGCAGGTACATTATCATATTCAAGACACGTATCAGTAGCTATTTTCTGCCCTAATGAAATCCACCCTTTACTCCCTCCATGATAAAATAATTCATATACATCACCTATACGAATAAAATTATCATCATTCCGGGGCATGAATAAAAAACGGTTTATCTGCACCTGTTTACCGAAGTCAATGATAACAGGTATATCAATACTATCCGTTTTATAATACGTTAGCGGATCACCATCAAACGCGTAATCTAATACACGCATGACGTACGATTCCGGTGCAGCATCAATCTTAACAGGTATTATCAGACTATCCCGGTCACTATAAAATTGTAACTCCGCCAATTCAATAAATCTGCCCATAGCAGGTTTCATACACATATAGCGGCAGGTAACCGGTGCCGGAGGTAAAATCATATTATAATTTGATTTCAATGTATCAGTCACCACATAATGATAAGTATAGCTTTGAAAATCCTTCGTATTCGAAAAATAGAATCCACTTCCAACCATATCTCCCATCCTCACCTTACTCCATTTATATAATACCGCTTTGCGCAGTAACTCTACCTTCCCGCATTTATCCATGTCAGGCACAAATTCCTTTTTTTCTTTACCATCAAACAGAAAAGGATAATTCACCGACCGATACCTATTCCCTTCATAGACCAAAGGCACATATACACATTCCGGTTCCATACAGCGAAAAGCAGCTTTTCCCTTTTCTATTTTAGACATGGCTATCCCTACCCATCTATCCGGATGAAATGTTCCTAAATATCCATATTGGCCGGACAAAGAATTGCCAAAATCAACATCCAGCGCATTCTCAAAGTAATTGCACGACACATCTTTCCGATACCTGTCTTTAAAAAAAGCAGGAATATGTGTATCTTTATAAACACCGCTATATATTTCCGGCTGTTGGGCGTACATCCTTCTAAATACTTTCCCCATTTTACGATGATCTGTTTCAAAAATATCCCGCTTAATCCTCCCATCGGCAAACAAACAGGGTACATACTTACCTGTAGTATCCCTCACAACATTCCAGGTATGCGATTTTCTTGATTCCGGAGAATAAGCATAATAATCTACCGTAACAGGAATGCCCAACGCCCTCATTGTATATACAAAAAAGTCACATGCATCTCTGCAATTCCCCATCGGATGTTCCAGTAAAGTAGCCCCTCCCTGATGAGGAATACTAAAATCCCAACTATACCGGAAGTGTTCTTTCATCCGGAGTCCCACTATATCTGCCGCTTCAATTATATCTCTCGTATTGATTGAATCAAGTATATACGCATATTTCTGATAATAAGCATTTCTCCATTCTCCCAACGGTTCATTGTCTATCCGATAAGGCAATAGAAGTTCACAAAAATCTTGAAATGACAATTCTTTGTTCCATGATCGTGAACGCCAGGCCTCAAAAGCAGTATCAATATTCTTCTGTAAATATTCAGCTGTTATCACATGAGCATCATACACTTTATGCAATTTACGATAACCCACATTACCCCATTTCTTTATCAAATCCGGTTGTATAAGTCCAATACTGTCAATCGTTGCCATAGCCTTTTTTACGCTATCCAACTGCCACCCGTCATAACTAAAATAGTGTGGCATATTCTCAATTAAAAAACAGGCCGCACTATACTTCAACCCACTATCTTCATAATGCTTTAGCACTTTTTCCAACTCTATCCGATTATCACCGGCAAACTGAAGTGCGTACTCTAAACGGTCATTCTGCGAACAAGACGAAACGCCCCATATGAACACCCAATAAATAAAAAAATTTCTCATAGCAAGATATCTTGTTATAACTTTGTAAAAATTCTCTCCCAACGCACCGTGTCGGCTTTCCTATCTTTCGAGAACCAGATAAACTGTCCGACTCCCAAAATAAAATCATCGGGCAGTATTCCCCAGAAACGGGAATCATACGAATCTCCTGTATGATCTCCTTGCATAAAATAGTAATCGTGTTGAAAAGAGTAACTTGTTAATAATGAATCAGAAAGATACACCTTCCCTTTCTCCAACTTCATTTGCCGGGTTGTTTCATATTCGATACACTTATAATATTGATGATAATTTATAGAATCAATCTTTATACAATCGCCTTTTCCGGGTATATATACACTATTTTCTTTCTTATCCCATTGCCAACGATAAGTCTCTCCAGGTATACCCACACAACGCTTACAATAAAAAAGCTTCATACTTAGTATCATTTTCTTCTTATCTTCAGAATAAGGAAAGTTGAAAACAACGACATCTCCCTTTGCCACTGCCCGAACCCCTTCCTTACGACAGACTGTTAAATCACCGTTGGCATTTTCTTTCAAAACTCTACGCCCGGGAATCTGAAGATTAGCAACAATGTAATCTCCCTCAATCAGTGTTGGAGACATAGAATAAGTAGGAATGACACAGGAGGAGAGCCAATAGAGCCGTACCCATACATATCCCTGAAAAAGCAAAAAAAGTATTCCGGATACACACATACATCTTTTTAGTGTCGGTTTCATATTCTTCATATTCAGATTGCATCCCCTTTTATTTTTAACTTTATTGGAGCGTCTTTCACATTACAGTATAGTAAAATCGATTTATTGATATATTCCGGATATTCAGCTTTATATTTAACTGTCAACCGAAATTCCCCTCCTATTTCTATTGGAGACTTATTATAATCTACACTAACGCAGCCACAAGAAGTTATAACGTCATTAATAACCAAGCGGTTTCTTCCGATATTCTTCAATATAAAACAACCCTGCTGCTCTTGTAGCCAATCAAATTGTCCCATATTAAGAATATTTTTATCAACTCTTAGATCTGTTTGTTCTATAGTCTTTTGTTTATCAGTTATCCTATTCGAAATAATATTAAGATACAACTGTTTTATATTATTATTATGCACAGGATTTCCAATAGCGACTACCCGGTTTTCTGCATTTAATAAGAAGGTCTGAAACATTAGATTTGAAGGAAATTTATTCAAAATATTCAAAGAATCATTCTTATCAATGCAAACCGGATAATAAAATTTATTATGCTTCAATATAAGATTAACATCTGTCTTATTACTATTTGAAATATAAAACATAACAGCTATCGATTTATTCGATTCTTTTTTTACCTGCTTAATAAATTTATCCCATTGTATTAGATTTAATTTACAACTAATACAAGATAACGAGTCTATATAGCTAAGCAATAAATAATCATATCCGGGTTTATGTTCCACTGTATCACCATCAAAAGTAGTATGTGCCATCTTCTGTGGAAAAACAATTTCTTTATTGTTCCATTTTTCTACAAGCGATTTTAATTCTCCTTTCCCCTCATTCCCATTACAGGAAAGCAAACAAAATAAACAGATAAGTCCTTTTATTAATAACCTCATTTTAATCGAAATTTTATCAAAATAGGATTCGAGTTCTCATTACATTCATTAATCATCTTTCTCAAAGATTCATCTGCAATAGAAATATCAGTATTTTTTTTCATATATTCTTTCATGAGATAGCCATCAGCAAAAGCAAGATAATAATCTCCGGAAACTCCTACAGGCATAGAAAAAAGATTTCTGATAACCCCTTCATAATCCTTAGTAATCTTAAATAATTGTTTTTGCCTTTTATCGTAATAATAATTTTGATTTACAATCAAATTATTATTACCTTTACTTAAAGAAAAAAACAAATAGTCCGAGGTTTCGTGAACAGGTCCTCCGAAAGCCGTATAGCCATCTTGTTTTATCAGGCAATCTATCTCTCTCCATGATAACTCTTCCTGTGATTTATCCCAAATGCTACGTTTATGTTTGATTACATATTTAACATAATACTCCTTAGGAGACTTTATACAATAGACCGTATCCGACAAAGTAGGAGTAAATAAGAGTTCATTGCAAGAATTATATTGAGCGATTCTCGATACAGTGTATCGTTTTTGTATCGGGGCAAAAGGAAAAGCTTTGCAACAAATAGAATCACCTCGAGATACGGCTATATGATAATTCAGATTTTCATCATAACTCTGTCCAAAACCAAGTTGGTTGATTATATTTCCGTCCATTGCATTGATAAAAAAAGCAGGACATGAAGCTTCTTTACGTAAAAATTTCCCATCCAAATCATAATATAGAGTTCTACTTGACAACCGATCTTTCAAGCAAAGCTCCTTGATGGATGTATCAATAGACATACCAGCTAAACCAATATACTCTTCCGGCCCTTCACCCCGATCATCTATCACACAAAGCAGCCTCCCATTCATATCAAAAATAAAAACACTCTCTGCTATATAAGCGTCCAGAATGTAAATCTTTTCATTATACAGCAAAACTCGATCAACTTCTCCTATCAACTCTTTAGAGTCTAAGGGAATATACGAGATATCAACTAATTTATTCTGTAAAGAATCAGCACTAATCTCTATAGGGTGATCCATATTGATTTCCAGATATTCATGGGAGAGCCTTTGCATCATAGGAGATTTTTCTATACTTGCAGAAATATGTTCACCATAACTGTTACGATTTGTTTGATTACAAGATACAAGTAAAAAAAGAAAGGTACCAACAAAAAAGAACCTTATCTTTAATAAAAAAAAATTAATCATACAAATTATTTTTTAATGTAGCTGGTTAGATTTATCAAAAATAAATCTAACCAATCACGGATTTTACTCATTTCACAGTACAGGAACTTCCATTGACACAATTACCCGAACCATCACCACACACAACTTTTTTACCAGATACTTGTTCGGTTATCACTATACCCGCATCAATCCCTGATGTAATCACACAATCAGTTAATACAGGACACCAGTCTCCAAATCTCGAATTATACCAATGTTCATCTGTATCCCAATCTGTTCCATCCCATCTAAAGCCGGACCCACCTTCATTAAACTCTCCTTCGTTTGCCAACGCTTCTACATTTGCTAATGCCATATCTGATATAGTTGGATTAGCTTGTGAAAGATAAACATTATAGCCTGCAAATATTGCAACTACAATAACATAAATATTCAGATAAATAAATTTTCTCTTCATTTTTTTCTAATTAGCAGTTAAATATTTTCTAATTCATCACAAATAATACATACATTTATTATCTCTAAACTTTCATATCGAAGCCCCTCCTTTGGCTATCCAGAATGGACAAAGGAACAATTCAGTCATACCCTTTCGAAACATTATGACTATTGAACCACTATCACATTCACTCAACAATGAATAATACATAAAATTATACAAGCAGATATTATTTACTTCATAATACAAAATCAATCCTCGTATTAGTCAGCATGAAGTATCTGCAGTAGCTCTATCATATCCGATCGCATTTCATCAATAGCTTTTGACTCTACTTTAGGCTTTTTGAGTAAGACAATAGAAGCCATCTCATCGACTTTGTCCTTGTCAAAGAACATTGGTTCAGCATATAATTTAGCTAATAAATAGTAAGGATAGATACGTCCGGGCAATAAATGAACAGATGATTTAAAACTATTTTCTGCAGCTAAATAATTCCTTGCTTTTTGATAATTTCGTCCTTGCAAATTATACAGCATCGAGCCATTACAAACCATTAATGCACGCTTCAATATTAAATTAGCTTCGTCGTATCTCTCCAGTGCTGTAAGACATTTGGCATAATCCAGCATAAAATTAGAATTGTGCTTCAACACTTCATAAAGTTTACCATAATCTTCTACTGTCTTGTCCACTAATTTATCCGAGTATACAAACTTTGCACGACACCAGCTATCATCTACCTCTTTCAAATAACGTAATGAGTATGATTCCCCCATACTTCCCAACAAAACAGCCAATGAGACCAACGAAGGAAGTAGCAATAATCCCTTACAAGAACACCATTCTTTCCATTCTGAAAAACAAGCAGCCAAAAGCAAAACACCGGCCACCCCAAAAGATAGTATGTGTGAAGGATAAGAATATAACGAAAACACAAATAAAGACAACAAAGCAGAACAAGTACCATAATTCTTAATACGTACTCCTTTTTTTAAAACCAGAAAAAAGAAAAAGAAAAAGAAAACTAATATTAAAATACCTCCTTCTATACATATTTGTAACCACTCATTAAAAGCATACTCAGGAGAGCCTGCTACATACTCTTCTAACTCTGTATAATTGCCGGAAGCAAAATAAGCGGATTGTGCCCGACCATATACGGAAGGAAAACTACCAGGTCCATACCCTAATATCGGCCGTTCCAGAATAGCAGTAATAGTATTCTTCCAAATAAAGATACGCCCTGCAGCCGAAGCTGATTTTATCTGAAATAACAGAAAAAAGCTAAATAATAGAATTCCCAAAGCTAACAAAGAATATAATGCCAGCATACAAGGATGCTTTCTTGCATATTGCTTTAGCGCATTGATCCAGTTTAAACGTACCGCCAATAGCCACAAACAACTAACAAATACTGCCAACCATGCCGAGCGGCTCATTCCAGCCGGAACAACACTCAACATCAAAAAGAGAGCTAAATAGCAAAAATAACGAGGAAAACCTTTAGACAGCAATAAACGATCAAGGCATAAAGGAATAATCATAGCAATATAACCGGAATAAGGTCCCGGGTTATAAAAAGGACCTGTTATAGAAAACAGAGCGTGATTAGATTTCTGACAACCATAAAGTTGGAGTAATCCCCAAATAGCAAACAAAGCTCCTACTCCAATAAGGCTAAAAATAAAGCAAGATTTTAGATTTAAAGAACTCGAGAATATGATTCGTGCAGCAAACCATAATAGTAATAATAAGAAAGCATAAATTATCTTCCAATTAGCCAGTTGAAGTTGATAATCATAGCGGGCAGCATAATAAGCAACTATTAAAACCAGTAGAGCATCAATTTTAGAAAACCGAAAATAACTTTTACCTATAATAGATAAAAATAGCGAAATAGCAGAAACTAAACCAATACTTAGCGACAAAGGTAAGAGCTGAAAATAGTTGTCATTCATTTTAAATGGGAAGAATGTACTACACAATGTAGCACAAAAAACCAAGACAATCAAAAACATGAATGCAACATATTTTAAATGCAAATTACTATGAGAAAGCACTTCACTAACCTTATAATCAAAAATAGTTTTCATAGCGTCGATTTTTCAATAATACTATACTCACAAAGGAGTTCTAACGTTACAAAGGAAGACGAAAAGTATTGAAAACATGTATACAATAGTGCCAAAACTGTCTGAATATACAAGAAAACATAGACGGAGACAGTTTTGTCCAAATCAATTTCAATAAATATTGCTTTTCGTGATATTATTCAACATTTTGTCTAAAAATGTGATATAGAAAGGAAACACTTTTTTGTTATAAGTACTGATTCAATATTAGTATACTATATAAATACGAATTTATTGAAACACAAATGAATGCAGATTTTCGCGAATTAGAAATCCTTTTCTAAATATACGTTTCAATAACATTTTCATTTATTTCCTATTATCGTTTTTATGTCTGTGCGCATTTCCTCAACAGCTTTAGAGGGTACTTTAGGAGATTTATTCAAAACTATATCAACCATTTTCATAGCCTCTTCCTTTTTAAAGAAAGACGGAGACAAATAAAGTTTCGCTAACAAATAATAGGGATATATACGTCCCGGCAATAAATTGATAGAACGCATAAAATATTTCTCAGCATTTTCGTAATCTCTCATTTGTTGGTAATTCTTTCCAATCACATTCAAAATAACAGGATCACAACTATACAAAGAAGCCTCCTGCAATATTTCATTTGAGTATTTATATTTTTCCAGTTTATGTAAACAAAGTCCATACTCAAACAAGAAGAGAGCTTTCTTTCTCAAAACCGGATATAACTTCTCATAATCCTCTTTTGCTGCAGAGTATGCTCCAACATCATATCGAGCTTTAGCATCTTCCCATCTTATAGATTCTTTATATGTATTTGTATTCAACCAATATCCTCCTAAAAGTCCTATAAACACAGCAAAAAGACTCCAACCTTTCCAAGAATTATCTAAAACGCAGGAGACCAATAAGATAATTAAAGTTATCACAAAAACAGGAAATTGCATCGGATATGAAGAAAAAGCGACAACCATTAATGAAATAAGACTTCCACAAATGCCTATTCTTTTTTTCGTCCAACCACTATAAAAACAATAAGCCAATAACGACAATACACCTATCAAAAAAGGTATACCACCTTCCAACGCAACCTGTATATATTCATTAAAAGCATATTTAGGATTTCCAGCCACTAATTCTTCCCAATCAGCATACATTCCTTGGGCAAAATATTTTTCTTGCGTAATACCATAAGTTCTGGCAAAACTATTATATCCATAGCCCGTTAAAGGTTGCTCTAAAATAGCAAGGCTACTTATTTTCCACATGAAAAACCTTCCATTTGCAGAATTTTTCTTCAAGAGAAAACAAGCAACTATAATAATACAAAAGCAGATTGCTGCAAGAAATGCTATTTTATAAAACTTTCCTTTATTCAACAACCATACTTGCTTACATCTATCCACCCATGAATAATGAATAGACAATATCCACCCTCCGGCAACAATCACTGCCATCCATGCAGAACGGCTCATTCCTGCAGGAAGAACACAAAGGCATCAGTAACAAAACAACCAATGAGAAATAGAAGCAAGCATTATCTACCCATTTTTTCTCTTTTACTGCTTTGAAGTATAAGTATTCGTTCAAACAAACAGGAAATACCATGGCTAAATAACCAGAATAGGGACCCGGATTATAAAAAGTACCCGTAATAGAGTATAAATAATGATTTGAAAAAGTGACCCCCAATATTTGACATATTCCCCAAACAGCTTCGATTCCTCCCAACAGAATGAGTTCCCATTTTATTATACAATAGAAAACCATTCCCAAATTATTTCCACTAAAAAATAATTTCGCAAACAATGCACCTATCATAAATAGAATCCCCGCTCTTCCCAACCACATCCACTGACCGGACATTTCACCTGCAGGGATTCCTGAAAATGACAAACACCCGACCATTAATAAAGAAAATGTCGAAATTGACAGTAAGGCAACACTAACTAAATTATTCCATTGCATAAATTTATCTTTGCAGGCCATGTTTACTATTAGGAAAAATAGATTATGATCACTTAAACACCCATTTATTGACAATCATAACTTGCTCATTAAAGTCCATATTCTTATACTGTTTGGGACAGTCATTAAATTGATATTCATCCGTAAATGTTGTTACCAATGTATTAGGAAGATTGGAAGAAATCATAGTCCCTAAAGAAGAATAACCGGGAAAATCAATGAAAGGCTTCTTGAAGACTGTCATCTTTTGTGCCTTTTTAGAATATAGAGAAAATGCTGCAGAAGTATAACCCGGTAAAGACCACAATGAAAAAATATAATTGTCAGTATTAAGAGTTATTGAACTATCAGCATAACCTTCATTGACATCCATCTCTCTATCAATGCCCTTAAAATCACCTAACATTTTCGCATTTGCTCTCAATTGTATCACTTTTTTCAATGAATGTTTTTTTATATCAAAGGAGTAATAGGTTCCCGTGGGAGATTCATAAATACCTATTAATCCCTCCCCAAGCATAGATAAGGTATTCCAACTACTATGAATATAAGGATAGACATCTTTATTTGCATACAATATTTCTGATTTCTCCCCTTTTTCATTCATAATCCAAATCCCACGATTATTTTTTGCAGGTGCTATCCGATGACATAGAAATCTCCCATTCGACAAATATACTATGTCCTCATATACAAAACTAAATGGAAATGATATTGTATTTATAAAATTTCCCTCCTGAGTGTAACTAAAAATCCTTCGAGTATCAAGATCACTTACAAACACGGTATCTCCATTCAAGAAACAAGAACTACACGAAGAAAACTCTCCCGGTCCATTTCCAAGTTTTCCTATCGTATTTAGAAAATTTCCTTGACAATTAAAGCGGAATATCTTTGTTTGTTTTTTATCAACTACATAGATATTTGTATCGGTAAACAAAATCTCCGAAGTTACACCAAAAAACAAGGGGCTTGGAAGTTCCAGTCTAACAGAAATTAAGGTATCAATAAATGACGATACCGATACTTCTTCAACTGGATTAAATAAATCCACCTCAACAATGGGAAAAATATCTTTCTCATTATTTCTATCCTTACAGGATACAGATACCAACACACCCAGTATTACTATAACAAACTTGATCAGAATTTTCATATTATTTTATTTTTAATGATTAAGAGAATATCCTTTAAAAATATTCTCCTAATCATATTATTTTACTTGCAACCAGACAACCCTTTCGCACATCCGCTATATTTACTCTCATCCTTTTCACAACATGGAACCTTAGTTGGATATGGATAATCTCCAATATATACATCCATAGAACTCAATCTACTATAAGGTACCAAGAGTAGACTTATCTGTATTCTCTGGATCAGTAGGTCCATCCGTATGTTTCGGATCAGAGAACGCTTCTATATTTTCCAACAACAAATCTGAAACCTTCTAATTTTTCTGATATGCATATCAGTAATACCTTAATTCTACAACGAACTATTAAAAACCAATAAAAAGAAAAATAGATTATGATCACTTAAACACCCATTTATTGACAATCATAACTTGCTCATTAAAATCCATATTTTTGTATTGCATTGGACAATCATCAAATTGATATTCATCCGTAAATATTGTTACCAATGTATTAGGTAGATTGGAAGACATTGGAGTTCCTAAAGAAATATAACCGGGAAAATCTATCAGAGGTTTCTTAAATACACTTATTTCCTTTGTCTTTTTTAGATACAAAGAAAAAACTCCAGTATGATTAGAGAGCGCCCACAATGAAAATATATAATTACTTGCATTAAGTGTTACTATAGAATAATCATACTCTTCTTTTACATTAAAAATCTGATCAATACCTTTAAAATCACCCAACATCTTCATTGTAGATCTTTGCTGAAATACTTTATCAAGCGTATGCTTATGTACATCAAAAGAATAATAAGAACCAGTAGGTGGCTCATAAATTCCAATTGAACCATCTTCCATCACAGACAAAGTGTTCCAATCAGAATTACAATATGGATATATCTCCTCATTTGCATATAGCACCTCGGCCTTTTCCCCTTTCTCATTCACAATCCATATTCCCCGATTATTTTTTGAAGTCTCTATTCGGTGACACAAAAAGCCACCGCTTGGCAAGTACGCAATATTATCGTATACTAAACTAAATGAAAAAGGAATAACATTTATAAAGTTGCCTTCCGAAGTATAACTCAAAATCCTACGCGTACCAAGATCACTAACAAAAATAGTATCACCTCCTAAAAAACAAGATTTAATAGAAATAAATTCCCCAGGGCCGTTTCCCATATTTCCCACCGTATTTAAAAATCGTCCGCTATTATTAAAACGAAAAATTTTCTCTTGTTTTCTATCAACAACATAAACATTTGTATCGGAAAATAATACCTGAGAAGTTACACCAAAAAACAAAGGTTTTGGCAACTCTAATCTAACCGAAATTAAAGTGTCAATAAATGACGATACCGGCACTTCTTCAACTGGATTAAATAAATCCACCTCAACAACAGGAAAAATATCTTTCTCATTATTTCTATCCTTACAGGATACAGATACCAGCACACCCAGTATTACTATAACAAACTTGATCAAAATTCTCATATTTTATTTATTTTTTAATGATTAAGAGAATACACCCTCTTAATCACAATATAGAGCAAAATAATTCGCACAACCAATATTTAATAAGTCTACTCTCTCCCAAAAGAGTTGATGCTACAAAGAAACATAAAGTATATTCAAAAGATGTATACAACAGTGCCAAAACTGTCTGATTCTGTAAGAAAGCATAAACTACAACAGTTTTATCCGAATTAATTCAAACAATTAACACCTTCTATTAAATTATCCAATATTTTTCTCACAATAAAATGATAATTCCAACCTCTTAATCTGATTTTATAGTTGTCTAATTGAGAAAAACACTGTTGAAATGTATATATTAGCAACAACAAAGCATATTAGAATTAAACAATTGAAACATACTATATTGCATGATTATTATTTGATTTCTGATTATAAAACACCCGGATGTTTTTAGTGATAACATCCGGATGTTCAACAAAAGAACATCCCCATGTTGTGCTCCAAAACATGGGGATGTTTTTAATTCTCATCTTTGTAGATAATAGATGAAGAAAGCAAACGATCTATAGAGATAAAGTACGTTATGATTAAGTATAAGAAAGTATATGTTTAGAAGAAAACAATCAATGCCTCCATATCAATCATCCTCTACGTAAATAAAACAACATAGGTTATCATTTATATAAATAATCATTCTCAACATCAACGAACAATAATCTTCGCAGACTGTATCTTTACTCCATCCTGATTTATATTCAGAAGATATACTCCCGGAGTGGAAGGTGCCGACAACAGCAACGGGCTATTCGAATAAAAGTCTGAACGAGATATACTTAAACCATCAATAGAGAGTATCTCAATCTGATATAAACCTGTTTCAGCCGTATGAAAATGAATTTCCATCGCCTCTCCTTTCACCGGAGATGACGGATGAACCACAAACTGATTTCCATTTACAGACGGATTAACAACTCCGGTTGTTGTAGCGACTGCATACGCTCCGACAGGAATATCTATCATATCTCTATAATTATTACCATCCATATCTCTAAAGACATATCGTCCGGGAATATTTGATTTTGTCCCCGCTTTAGCACACGGTGAACTGGCAAGCAGATGAAAATCACCATTCAGAGGATTTACAAAATTAGGACCGGATATATTCTCATTCTTTTCGTGCAATACAATGACTGGCTGATCTACTGTGGTAGTCGCTTGTCGGACAGCACAATTATAGGCGGGTATATCCACAAAATCCAAAGGGGAATTATCTACGTCATAGTTATTCCAAAACAAAGAATTTTTGATAGCTGACAAAGCAGCACCTAAAGCCATTTCTACTGCATACTCTCCTTTTTTCATCGCAACATTATTCACAATTGTAGAATTATAAATGTAAGCTCTTTCGCTCATATATATAGCCGATGCTTCGGGAGCTTGATTATCATATACAAGGCAAGAGATAACATATGACCCCTCGTTCAGATACAAACCTCCTCCCATTCCTTTGATAGTATTCGTATCCACTCTCCTTACTCCACGCAACTTATTGTACTGCAAAGAGTGTATCTTATTAATAGAGTTACTTGCAAAATTCACATACCACAACTCTCCCAGCCCAGTAGTCGACGCTGCTGTTGACGACCAGTACCGATTGCCTTCAATGGGAGTTTTATTATTTTTTTTCAGAGTTTCATTAACCAGGACTCCGGTTTCAGACAGAGTTCCGGATAAAGTGTCCGGTGACAGGAGAGTGCTCCATTCGCCGATAGAAGGTATGTACCAATCAGAGATTGTTCCGGCTGAAGTAACCGGTTTATACTCCGAAAGAGCTTTTGCAGCCCGGGATTGCACCAGTGCCTCCGTATTCTTTTTACCGTCCCAATCTTGCAAAGCATTCTCCAGTTTATAGTAGCTTTTCAACCCAACAACAGAAGACTGGAAATTTTTCCCGTATTCTTCAACTGCCAAAATATGAGCTTTACCTTCACTTGCATAAAAAATAACTCCACCCAATGACTCTATATAATCACCTATATTAGCATTACCACCTATATTATGGCGTATAATACAAGCCTCCAACACAGTATTGTTGAAAAGACAAGCCCCTGCTCCGGACAGGGCATATCCATTCTGAATAACAAATCCCGATATAACAGTACGGGATGAGAAGTCTTTCTCCTGAGTAAGTACTCTCTGCTTATTCCCTCCATCCAAAATAGTCAGATTCTGTCCGCTTCCGGGTAACTGACGGTCTATAAAGGATCTTTCCGTTCCATCAAAACCTCCCCCCATACAAACGCCGTCTTTCAGAGTAAATCCGCCATAATAAGTACCTGCGGCAACACAAATTGTATCACCGGCAGATGCATTATTTATCATATCCTGCAAATTGTTTGAAGCATGAGCCCAAGAGATACCAGACCCCTGACCGGAATTTACCGGCTTCACATAATAACTCTTTGCCGACAAAAAAGATACAGCAATAAGAGAGAATAAAATTACTAACAGGTTTCGTTTCTTTATCATGATCATTGAAGAGTTAGTTTTAGATAGTTAGTAGACAAATTTTTCCCTCCATTCGAGGAAACAGCCGTTAAAGACATCTTAAAATATTTGGTGCCGGAGGTATGGAATGTATAATCTCCCATATCCAGTGTTTCCATTTTCTCAGCACCCGTTGTTGCCTGAGAGAATGGTTTTCCGATATCCGTATAATTTATATTATCCTCGGATACTGCCCATCCACACTCCCCACGGCTACTTTTAGACAATTTATAATTTAATGATATGTTATAAGTCCCCGCTGAAGGAATCTCTAATTTATAGACAACATAGTCTCCTACCGCATTCATACCGGCAAATGAACTGTACCCCCCTTCCGAATCGGGATTACCATTAAAAACAGAAGACATTTTTATCTTATCATCAGAAAGAATAAGATTGTCGTGCAGGTTTTCCAGATCATAGCGCAAACCACCACTAAAGCCAGGATAGCCATCCTCCTCTTCTTCGCCCTCGGGAACAGAAGTGCAACGTAATTCTCCCTGTCCATTTTCGTCTAACAGGATCCGATAGTGATTTACTTTATTTTCCGCCTGATAATATAAAATAGCCAAAGCCTCTTCGTTCGCCTTTCCTTTAAGAGTAACAGTCAGTACACCATCCATATAGTTTTCCTGGTAGTCATCTACATTCTCGTTCATATAAAGCACCTGCACCGGCTGACCGGCTTTCATTTCCTGTATCCAGAATGCTTTTCCACGAGAACTGTTCTGGTACATATTGATAGCAAATGCCCCTTTCTTTAAATCAGCTCCCGTAAAAACACCCTCAAAATGATAGGTAAACTGCCGGGTATCATCAAGTGTTATATCTTCAATCAGATAGTACTTCCGATCATCCAACCAACGAATCGGAAGAGGCATCTTACCAATATGTCCTACTTCGCCACAATTACTACTGATTAGTAAAGCCTTATCTTTCTGTTCAGTAGTATACATCCAGGATAGGGGCCCCGAACCAAAATCCCAGTTTGCCACTTCATTGCTATCCCAACCCTTCCCCAGATAAACCGGGCGAATAATTTGTGTAGACATATCAGCAATACGTTTACTTCTACGCCATTTATTGAACTTAGCCATCAGCTCTATCCCTTTCTGACTCCACTGATCGGGACAAACACCGAATTTGATATCACGGGCTACCATAAATTTATAATAATCCTCCATCAGGGCACTATGTGTACCTCCAAAGTAAACAGAATTGAGAGGGTAATGCCCAAAACAATAACTTACCATCCCAATAACACCTCCTCCGGCATCTCCTACAGAAGTCATAAATCCGTTATAAGGAATATGAAGCAGTTCCACCGCCCTGTCCCCCTGAGTAGGATGGATATCCAGTTCACTGGTTACTTTTACGATGTATTGCGGATACTTATCAGCCAGCTCATTCATCAGGTTCTTTGTTCTGACTACCTTCCTGTAGACATTGTCACTGGGATAACTATGCGAAGTTTCATCAAGCACTTGCCACATCTCTGTAAGATCAACCATCTGATGGGACATATGATGATCCTCCAATAATGTTCTTACTTTCTCTCTTTTTGCTGAAATAAAAGCCGGATCAGACAAGTCAAACCCCATGTTATGATTGCCTCCACTCATACTGTACCACAGACCAAACATAAGCCCGTTGTCATGGATAAAATCGGTTAATCCTTTAAAATCGGTCGTTACCATAGGAGAGGGAACTATTTCATCCCGGTGTGTGCCACTATTATCAAGACCGGTATTCGTACTGTTAGGGTTATTCCATCCATCATCCCACATCACCATATCCATTCCTGCCTCCTTTGCTTTAGGTATGACAACTTCACGGTAAAAACGGTCAGTACGCTTTCCGGTAGTAAACCAGTCCCAGTCATTTGTATTAAATAAAGTTTGCGTATCGTGATATTTATAGCGTTTACGCAAATGCTCTTCTACTGCCATTTTACCGTCTACCATATCTCCGGTAAATAAAGTGAGGTTAACCGCTATATATTCAAATTTCTCTTGTGGAAAGAGTACCAACTGGAACGATTCCGGATGGGTAATCACCTGTACATAATCGGAAGCGGATGAAGACCAGGCTGTTGCACCGGCAAAAGAGCGGTGCATATATTCATAAGCGGATGAAGGAACTTCCGGGCCATACTGAGTCCGCCAATTCACTTCCGGTGCCAAATACCATCCTGTCCCATCTTCGTATCTGTTTAAAAGAACTTTAGCCACTCTTTTTCCTTTATTATACAAAGGAGCTTCTTCCACACCTCCAGTAGTACTTTCCCACTTCGTATTGCAGGAAAAATGCAAATGATGAGGATTGTTAGGAAGATTTAAACGCAAAACGGTTGATTCTTCAATAACAAAACGATAATTACCGGTGAGGTTCTTTAAATAGTTCTGTATACGTAGCCCTGACTTGCCATCATAGATTTCGGCACATATAGTTACTTCCAAATCTTCGTTTTGAACAACAACAGAAAGTCGTTTTCCCAAAGACTCTTTCCCGGAAAAAGTTGTCATCAGAATGTCTTCTACAGAAGAACCGGCCAGGCTCCATCCTTTCATTCCGGCAGAATATTCAAACGGATAGGATACAAGTTCTCCTTCTTCTGTTTTTTTATGAGCCACCGCCCTTCCTTTATAATGGAATAAAGAGGAACTTCCGTGTCCGGTCAGGCATTCCGACTGAGAAGTTTTATTATACAAATGAGTAAAAAGTAATTGCCCTGAAGAATTCAGTTCTATTTGAGCTGACAAGGTTTCATTTTCAATAAGCCACACCGAAGTTCCTTCCCGGGTTGAAGGAGTAATGCTGGCTTTGTCTTCGGCAGCAATAGAAATAAAGGGCCACAATAATAACAAAGGTAAAAGAATTTTCTTCATAAATCAGCGGATTTGTTTTCATACTATTAAGAATCAGCTGCACCAAAGTGCTTGACTCTACAAAAATATGTGCCGAAATACAAATCAAACTTCTTTTTTGTGACAAAAATGTCTCCAATAATGTCTTTACACTATTGAAGTCACTTTTGTCACGAAAAAGGACACTTATAGATGCGATTTTTATGATAAAGTCTCATCCTTATGATTATGAGCCTCGCGGAACTCTCTCGGAGTGGTATTGAATCTCTTATCAAACTCTTTATAAAAATGAGAACGATTATTGAATCCCGACTTATAGATAATCTCCTGAATCGTGAGCTTTGTAGTTTTCAGTAACTTAGCCGCATGATGAACCCTGTAATCTTTGATAAAGTCTTTTGGAGGTAGCTGATCAAGCTCTTTAAACTTGCGATACAAATTACGAATACTGAGCTGCAGATAACTCGCCATATCTTCCGGAGAAAGTTCGGCATTATCCATATTCTCATTAATAAAGGCAATCACATTCTGCATGAAGTCCTTATCTTCTTTCTGCATAAGTTGCCCGTTTGTAAACTCATACGCACTGGCAGAAGAATTATAGTACTCTTTTAATTTATTGCGATTATCAAGCAAACGGTCTACCACCGCACACAGATAAGTCGCATTAAACGGTTTCGGTATATAGGCATCCGCCCCCGCTTCGATACCCTCTATTTTTTCTTCATTCGTATTCTTTGCCGAAAGAATGATCAATGGAATGTACATCGTATGCTTATTCTGTTTGATCTGACGGGTGAGTTCAAAGCCGTCCGTTCCCGGCATCATGATATCAGTAATAACAAGATCGGGCATCTCGGCTTTCAGGATAGCCATTCCCTTCTCGCCGTCATCAGCTGTTACTATCCGATATTTGTCAGAAAGAATCTCCTGAACTAATCCCAATATCTCTTTATTGTCATCAATAACCAATATCTTCGCTTTCATGTCATTTGGAAGTTGCTCTGACGAAACAAGCGGTACAGGTATCGTTTCATTCTCAGTTGTTTCAGACATTTCTGCCTTATCCGGCTGATGGGAAGAAACAGAGGAAATCTGTTTTCCATCTGTCAACGGAGTTAACTCCAGTTCGGGCAGACTCACAATGAATTCTGCATATTTATCAACCTCACTTTCAATATGAATTTCCCCCTTTAATAACTCAACCATACTGTGGCAAATAGCCATTCCCAAACCGTTACGGGAAGAAAGCCCTTTCACTGCATTCTCTTCTATATTATCCAATATGCTATACCGATTGAAGATCAGCTCCCTGTTTTCTTCGCGAATACCTTTTCCGGTATTGTACACCCGCAACAAGAGGTGACTATTTTCAGTCAATACTCTGATACGAATAATACCTCCCTCCGGGGTATATTTAAAAGCATTGGAAATCAAGTTATTCAGTATCTTAGACAAACATCTGAAATCCGTATTCCAGTAAATGGATTTATCGACCTCCATCTCAAACGTTACTTTGTTTTGTTCCGCCAATTCGGAGAAGGAAACTGAAAGATCATTCAGCACTTCGTTGATATTCACCTGCTGGATATTACATGTTTTATGTCCCGTCTCCATCCTTCGAAATTCGATAACTTCCTGTATCAGCGCATTCAAACGTTCTGTATTCGATTTGATAAGCCGGACATACTTCCGGGTAAATGAATCTGTATTCGGATGTGTCAGAATTCGTTCACAGGGTCCGTAAATCAAAGTCAATGGTGTACAGAACTCATGGGTGATGTTAGTAAAGAATCGTAATTTTTCTTCATATACCTCTTCTTTATGGCGCTCCTCAAGCTTCTCGGCAATGATTTTTCTTTTTCGCTCATTTCGTTGCCCTATCCAGCGGAAAACATAGAAACCAATACCAATAATCAATAAAAAATAACCGATCTTGGCATAAATACTAAAATACCAGGGAGGAAGAATAACAATGGTAATACTTTCATATTGATCTTTAGAACCATCGGTACCACTATTATAGCGTACTTTCAACACATATTTCCCAGGAGGAATACTTGTGAAATGTGCCTCGTTTGTCTGTTCGGTATTCATCCAGACATTACTGAAGTTTTCCAACAGGTATGAGTAACTGCTATTTGCCCCATTGATAAAGTCCATAGCAACAAAAGATATAGAGAAGAAATTTTGGTTGTGTTTCAATTCCAGATATCGATTCTCGCCCTCTCCTTTCATCAAATCGTTGATATTATAGTCTTCATTGAAAATACGTAAACGGGTAAAATAGATCTCGGGCACCATTTTATTTTCTGTTATGGAATCCTCTTGAAGCCATACCACTCCATTGATCCCACCAAAAAAGATAGAACCGGTGAACGGACTCTGATAATAGGCATTATCACTAAACTCAAAAACATCCAAACCTGTTTTGTAGTTATATTGACGAAAGACTTCGCTATCGGGATTGAACTGAATAATACCGGTATTGCTACTGAGCCACAAATTACCACGGCTATCTTCTTTCATCCCATGTATCGTATTATTAGGCAAACCTTTATTTTCACTGTAACTGGTAAAAGATACACTATCTTTCTGATAACTGTCCAAACGGGTCAAACCATAGCTGGAGCCGAACCACAAACGTTGTTTACTATCCTTCAGAATACAAAGAATATCATCAATAGGCGGAATACCCACTTTGTTAAACCGGATATTCTGATAACTACCTGTATACATATTGAAACGAAACGCTCCGGAACCACGTGTACCGAGCCAAAGAATAGAATCATTCTCGGCATACATCGAATAAATCTGTATATCAAAACGCTTACCTCTTACCTCTGAGAGAAAAGCCTTGCTATCCTTGACAATAGGTTTATTGCCCTTCCACTCCACCGACAGTTTTAACAATCCTTTGTCTGCTCCTACCCATAAAACAGAATCACTGGCTTCATAAATGGTATGTACATACCGGGCATCGGAAATACGATGTATCTTCTGATCATCATAAGAATAATAACTGATTCCAGGTCCATCGGAACAAATCCAAAGAATATTTTTCCGGCTCAGTGAAAAAGCGAAAACAGAATTATTAGCCAGTCCATCCTGCATCGTATACTGAATGACATTGGAAGAAGAATATTCTTTTGCCATGCGATAGTTCTTGATACAGATTACTCCATTATCTTTTGTTCCAAGCCAGAGGTTTTCGTCTTTATCTGTCTGAATAGCACGAACCGGGCGTTTTTTCTTGATAGGAAACTGATTCAAAGTTATGTTACAGAAAGTATAAGCATCTTTTGTATAAGCAAACACACCTTGCCCATCAGTACCAATCCAGATTATATTCTGTAATTCGTCTTTCCACAACGAAAAAACGCCACAATTTATATCAATCTTTTCACTTCTATAACCTTCCTTTGCAATAAGCCGGAACAAACCGTTGGTCTTAAAACCAATCAGAATATCATCATCATCAAAAATGATGGTAGAGATTATGCCGTTCTGGTTGACAAGTTCAGAGATATTCGCGATATACTCTGCCTTCCCCCTATTCACTGTATATAAATCACGCTTGAGATCAACAAAAGCGAAACGCCCCCCATTATAACAGAAGTTTATTATCTCTGCCGAATGAGTGAGACCGGGATGTCTCACAATCCGCGGCGTCTTTTCATTTTTGAAGTCGACAGTAAACTTCCTGACTTTGCCTTGTAGTGTAATCCAGATAGTATCATTGTCATCAATGGTAAAATTATGTGCATATAAGTTCGTTATATCCTCACCAACAGAGATATCTATAAACCTTTTATTCACCTCATCGTAAAACGAGATGAATCCCTGTTTTCCCAATACAAAAAGATGATCTTTGCTGTCCTTTGCTATAAAATAACTATCACGAAACTCATCATAAGATTCTTCTATGCTGTTTTTCTTACGGGAGAGTTTATTCAGTCCCCACTTTGTATTTACCCATAAACACTGGTCTTTTGTTTCAATTATTTCTCTTATTACATTGCTCGAAAGACTCTTTTGGCTATTGACATGTGGTTTATAGACATAAATATCCCGGCCATCATACATATTCAACCCATCATAAGTACCCACCCACAGAAAACGCTCGCTATCTTGAAACAGACAGATAACAGAACTATTGGAAAGACCATCCCGATTGGTTATCTGTTTAAGATTATGAGAATAGGAAAAGAGTGCAACTAAAGAGAATATTCCTATCAAAAAACTCCTGATTCTTGTTTCCATATTATCCTACATAAGGTTAAATTCAATTCATAGTAAAACACAATTTTCTTCAAGCAGTAATCATCTAATATACATTAATACTTTATCACCTATACAAAAGGCTCTTTTACATTACAAAGAAAACAAAAAAGCAGGGATTGACAAAAAGAAAAGAGTATGAAATGATATCTTTAGAGAGCTATTACTCATAAGAATCAGTAGCTGATCAGATAAATAGTACTCTGTGAAACTTTGTGTTACTCTGTGGTGAGTTCATATCTGTACGGTTTTGAGCTTAATGGCGTTTGTCATTGCCATCAGTCTCTTTCTCCGGTATTGATAAAGCTCTATCCCGTAGAGTAACATAGGAAGCCTCGGTGGGTAACATTGTTTTAGATGTACATGTAAAGCAGTACGACATGTGCATGTGGGACAGCACGACATGTGCATCTCATGCTGCTTTACATGTACATCTAAAACAAGACTACTCACCGGGGAAAGGGACGTTCCTTTCTAAGAAAAACAAAGTACAACACCGAACAAGGGGATCGATACCGTCTATGGATACTTCCGCTACCGAAAAGATTGGGCCATAAGCTTCGTCACTGATCGGTTTTGAATGTATTTCACCACAGAGTAACACGGAGTTCCACAGAGTTTAAATCTTTATTGAAACGCAGATGATCGCAGATTTTCGCAAAGGGAAACAAATGTATGATATAGAACTACAGTCTTTTAATCTGCATTCATTTGTGTTAATTCGCGTTTTATCAGATAAATAGTACTCTGTGGAACTCTGTGCTACTCTGTGGTGAGTTTTGCTCATTTCCGATCAAAAAAGTAATTTCGCTGAATAAAAATCATTATCTGTCTGTATGTGTATCACATGCAATCCCGACAAAGAAAGTTGCTTCTCATAAACTCCACTAAAATATTGATCTTTCCATACTGATCTTCCTACGGAATCATAGATACAAATACTCCCGCCACTCCCATTTTTCACTACAACTTTTAATCTTTTATCTTCTATGGTTACAGAATATGGCTTCAGATCGGAAAGCACATTTTCCAAGCCAACCGAAGTATCCGAAAGTAACTGGAATTTAGATAGCTCCAGATTATAATTATCCCGGCGTCCCAATTCTTCCAGGCGGAAGTATTTGTAGGATTTCATCCGGTTTGCGGCATACTTATCAAAAAGCTTTGCCAGCTTCCCGCTACGTTCCAGATTGCTTATCATTTCATAAAGCATAATACCACTAAGATGGATGGATGAGTCGGTGATAGTATTCTCCGGAAGTTCGGCCCAATTATGTCCGAAAGTTAAATTATCTCCTTTCAACATGGCAGCGTGATAACAAGACAGACCATTTTCAAGAAAGAAGCTGGTAAACTCTTCTTCTGTCTCTTCATCCAGTACATTGTCTGTAATCATCTGAGCCAGATAACGCATAAAGATACCTTTGAATAACCCACCGTCACCAGAGTTTTCTCCTTTCAAAACACCAAAAGCAGAGAAGCGTTTCCGATCATTTACTACATATTTAGCGGTAGTCAGTGCAGAATAATAGTACTTTTTATCCTGAGTAATGTTATACAATTCCAAACAGCCTCCTAACCAAGTACCTTGATTATAAGTCAGGAGCATTCCCTCGTTATAGTTACCATAACCATCCCAAACACCCCCATATTCGTTGACCAGCGATACTGACATCCAATCATAAATTTTTGTAGCGAAGTCCAGATATTCCTGTTTACCGGTTTCTCTGTAAAGACGAGCAGCCAGAATCATAGCAGGGCCATTGGAGCAGGCATTCTTAGAATTCGGGCTATTTTTCTCCCACATCACACCTCCACCATGCACATCGGTCCATCCCCCTTTTATGTAGTCATAAAGTTCGGTCGTTACATCCATCCACTTCTGTTCCTTCGTAGTCTGATAAGCTCTTAATGCAGCAATGGCCATCCATTCCATATCATCGTAGAAACTATTCCACCAGGCATCTTTTTTTGAAGTATTATTTCGAGGAACACCAATATAGAGTTGATTCATCTTCAACTGATAAGCTTGTAATTCACCACGTGAACCGCCAACTTCCACCCTCCGTTGATAACCATCTACCAAGGCATCCAGAGCATGGGCCATCCACCAGTAATTAAACCCGGTATGAGGCGGAATACTATTCTTTTGCAAATAATATTGTTTGGTGTTATCCCAGTAACGGGTATTCAAAGCCTCATGAGACAATTTAGCAAGGTCATACCAGTCAAGTACTTTTCGATTAAGATCGGTCAATGAAAACTCCATTGAGGAATGTGGAACATTAAAGAAGTTCCGGTTAGTCTGCCTGTCTAAAACATCCCACTGCTCACCATCGTTAGAAGCTTTCAAGACCCAGCTACGCGGAGCATTCCCATTGGTTCCCGTACAGATACGATAACTCTTTAACTGGATAGCAGACGGTAATTCATACTGAATATACCCACCATTGACAGAACGAAAAACAACTCCCTGATTCATATCATCCGAAACCAGATTTTCCAGTTTTCCTTCTGACGGCGAATATGAAGAACTAATAGTAGCTTCGCTGAGATCTACCAGCTGATCATTACTAACCTGAAAACCCAAAAGCTGTAGTTCCGATAGTGCTAAAGACTCTCCGCCATTCACTTCAGTTATACTGATACGCCACCACTGGCGGGCAAGTTCTCTTCCAACAGAAAAGTATTTAGCGGTATAAGCATCTGCAAAAGTCTCAGCATTCACTCCTTGTACCGCCCTCCCCCAATTTTGTCCGTCCTCCGAACATTTTAAGTTCCAGGACTTCGGGTCATTTTCTCTCCCTGTATTAGCATTCACAAGATTAACTCCCGTAACAACCAAAGGAACCGGAGAATAAAAATCAATAGACCAGGCTCCGTCAAACTTATCAAGTGTATAAACCGTAGTCAGTGAATTATCAATCAGATGGCTTATCAGGTTCTGATCTCCATAATTGACCGTTATATTCAGATTCAAATCTGTCAGGTCATTATAGGCAACCACTTCCTGTGCCTGTAAGTTCAAGCAAGGAAACACACAGCAGGCAAGACCGCATACCGTTCGTGTAATAATCGATTTTATATACATATAGATGTTGTTATAAATAGATTTAAAAATAAAAATATCGTTCCACAACCAAAGAATGGTTTCTGCGGTTATAATCACAGAAAAGTCCTCACTTAATGGCTGTGGAACGGTACTTTACTTTTTAGAGTCTGAGAAAATAAGAGCTTGTTTAAATTTTCCTCTCAAAAGAATGCTGAGGAAAATTTAAACAGGCTCTAAGCTTTCCGCATTATTTTCTGATCAAGACTTTGTTTGTCTGACTCCCACTGTCATTAGTAGTTACAACAACATATAAACCAGCTTGTACAGGAACATTGCCAGAAGTGGCAACAGTGCCCTGAGCTACCATTGTACCGGTAGTTGTATAGACTTTATATACCGTAGTTTCCTGAGCAGAGATAGCAATAGCTCCATCCTGAGCAGACACTACTGTATTATTCTCGTTGGCAACAGGAGTTGTGATTCCAACACCAGGACCGGAATTCGGGAATCTTTCAGGTGTCTGCTCTGAGTTCAAGAACTGTAACTGCACAAACTGAATATCACCTCCACCGTTAATGGCAGTAATATCTAACTTGAAATCCCAATATTGTTTACCTTCAGCAATATCAACATAAAAACGATAACAAGTATAGCGGGCACTTGGAAGCGGAGCAAATGAATATTTATTAATTTGTTCCCAAGCCAACGGGTTACCATTGTCATCATATTGACGACCATACAAGGTAAATTCTGTCGGGATACGTTCAAAGTTTCCATAACCGGTAGTCATTGTAAATGACTTAATATCCAAAGGTTCTGAATATGATTCTGCTGTAGTAAATTCCAAAGACATTGTCTTGGTACCTGTCTGACAGAATTTTGTTGCCCAGTTATCATCAAACAGATTCTTAACTTCCTCATTTTTAATACCGTTTACTGAACTTGTCCAAATCAATGCACCCTCTTCCGGAACAGCTTCGGTATAATCCTTCGGATATCCCGAGCTTTTTGCCGTATCAGTATCTTTACCGGTAGGTACACCAAAAAGTTGAAACTCCTTAATGTCAATAACCCCTTCTCCACTGGCTACTAATTTAAAGAGATTAGTTCCGGTAGCAGCTAAGGCATTCAAAGTTGCACGATAAACACTTCCATTCTCTGCAGCGACAAAACCAATGCCTGTAGACTCCCAGGTAGCTCCGTCGTCATAAGAAGCCTGTACACTCCAGCTTGTCACATCACCTGTATTTTCATCACCGGGAGTCACTAAAGCACCCGTAACAGCAATATTGGGAGAAGCGGTATCAACAATCTTTATAATCATCTCCAAATCATCAGCATTTACCTTTAATGAAGTATTTTCATTATTGTCAATTGCTTTATAAACTTCTTCTTTAGAAACACCATCAATTGTTACTGCAGCCTCATCGGTATAGTCCCACTCCAAACAGAACGTTTCATCTTTAGGTTCGGGAATAGATAACTCTGACTCAGTGGCTGTAAAATAATCCAAATTAGCAGCATAACCACCATAAGCTCCGACTTCGATACGGTTGGTACCTGCCTTCAGATAAACCTGGGTAACAATAGTTGCCGGATTACCCTTTGTTCCGTTCCAACTTGTATCTTCAGATTTTTCAGAGAACTGGACAATACTCTTTTTCTGTTTGTTTACTTTAATATAGCATTTTCTATTCGTATCCGTACCAAAATAAACAATTGACAGGTCATAAGTACCATCAGCCGGTACATCAGTCAACTCAAAAGCAATGGCGTTATTACTTGCCATATTAGCCACAATAGAACCACCTGAAGCCGTTGTCTCTTCCGCCGGAGTATCAACTTTAACAGCCGTTCCCGAATGATAAAAATCAAATGCATCTTCTGCTTCTACTTTCACTTCGTAAGCAAATGTACTGAAAGCTGCAAACATCAGCATACCGCCTAATGTTAATCCTTTCTTCCAAAAATCAAGATAGTTTTTCTTCATAATAGCAAATTTTATAAGTCAATATATAAAGAGCCTCCTCCTTACAGGAAAGAGGCTCCGTTACTTCTTTATTTATTCAGTTACACTCAGTTTTACAGAGTGAAAATAAGACTCCGATTCGGGTTGAAGCATTACCCGGATATCAACCAACTGAGCCTCATAAGAGAGATTGAACTTAAAGGTATATTCTCCGATAGTAGCTGTCGGATCTACCATGTCCATCGTCCAGTAATCCAGCGCTGTAGTTTCTGTAGGGTTTTCTGCCGGCGGAGTTTTATTATAACTACCGAATGGCACAACTATTTCGTTTCCATCTTTATCCGTTTCTATCATCTGGAATTTGTACATCTGACTTTTCCCTCTACCGAATTTTACCCATTGCAATTCGTAGTTTGTCAATTCCCAGGTAGAGTTACCAACAAATGTAAGCGGTACCAAAGTATTGTCTACCCACCAAAGATTGAAAGACTTAACCTCATTTATAGTACAGGTTGCTTTGGTAAAGTTCAGTACAACATGGTAAATCTTATTGTTACCTTCAATCGTTCCATTATCATCTTCTACCAGGTCAGTGCCATCAGCTCTGAAGCTACGTATATCTCCCTCTTTGGCATTTACAAAAGAATATGTACCGTTGCCCAGTTTCATAAAACCTTCGTACTCACTATCTGTAGTCTGTTTCAGAGGAATTGCACCGGCAATATCGCTCTGCCCTGTAGCTTCACCATATACAAATATCGCTTTGGGAGTTTCGGCAAATCCTCCCTGACGGGTTACTTTTATTGTACGTACTGTAGAATTGACATGTTCCACCAATCCGGTGATGGCACGTACACGCCAATAGATCTCACCAGTTTGTAAAGGACGTATCCCTGTCCGCTCTGCAACTATATTCATTTGTTGTTGCGACAGCTGAACAACATTGGCATAACCCAGTTTATCCGGCGTTATAGTCATTGAAGGAGTATCAAAATTCTTATCCTTGCCGGCAAATTGTACTTCATAAAAGACCGTTGTACCATCCGAAGCTTTTGCGCGATCCCAAGACAAATCTACATATTCTCCCGGATCAGTATCCGTGTAAGAAATAGTAACTTCCAAATCAGGAGTTAATACCTGAAAATCGCCAATAGTAACAGGTGTTGTTTCATCCTCCGAACAACTCACAGCCAGACAGCTGCACAAGAACAATCCTAAATTTTTAAAACTAAATATATTTTTCATAACTGTACTCTTTGGAATTTATTAGTCAATAGCCTGCCATCCCGGATTTTGTACCAGACGCTTATTCTTATAAATCTCGCTCTGTGGAATAGGCCATAAATAGTATTTGAAATCATGAGGACGATCTTCTGTCTTTATCACCTGATAGAACAAAGGACGGGTGGCGGAAATATTCAGCCCATAAATACATTTGTCCGTTTCTTCCATTATCTTCCAGCGACGTACATCATAGAAGCGATGATTTTCAAAAGCCAATTCGATGCGACGTTCCCGACGAATCAACTCTCTGATGGCTTCTTTCTCTTTTGATTTCAGCATGATAAATTCAGGACCATCACCATACCCCGGAAGGCCCGCACGTTCACGAACTTTATTCACATACTTCAAAACCTCATCCACATCTCTCGCTTCACATTCATTGAGAGCTTCGGCATAATTCAGATAAATCTCTGCCAAACGGAAAAGAGCCTGTTGCCGATTGGACACATTCTGACTATTTTTCCAGTCTACCGAAGGATTACTGTATTTTCGAAGAATATATCCGGTTGTAGAATAGTTACGAGTTTTACCTGTATGTCCTGTATTTCCTCCAAAATAAAGTTCGCAGGTTGCTGCATTCTTTGTAGCTACCCATTTACTGTTGTCAAAACAGATAGATACATAAAAACGCGATTCACGATTCACATACATATTGGAAGTTCCTTTAGGAGCATAACCTATTGTTGTGGCACAAGTTCCTTCAGTAGTGTAGTCAGGATCCTTGTCTGCATAAGGTTCATCTGCGATAGGCAAGCCTTTAGACGTAAAATAGTCATCCACAATATTCTGGGTAGGATCCCAGCCAGACCATCCGTTACAGAACCGGGGAGCATTTGCCTCAAAAGACCAGAAAGAACAGTTGTTACGTGCCCAGATTATCTCATTATTCCATCCTGTCAGGAAAAGCTGTTGATACGAGGCATATGGGTCAATACTACCGTCTTCTTTATTTTCCGTATACAGAGCAAAACGATCTGTATAACGGTCAATAAAGGCTTTCGCCGCTTTAGCTGCATCTTGCCATTTTTTATCACTATACGTCTGATTTACCAACTGGTTGCCATCCTGATCTTTGAAATTAGCATAATCAGTGTTACCATTATACAGAGGGCTGGCAGCATAAAGCAACAGACGAGACTGAATAGCCCGTGCCGCAGTTATAGTAGCACGACCATAGTCTGTAGATTCTTCATACCAATCAGGCAAACCTTCATTACATGCTTTCTCCAGTTCATTATAAATATACTGTACACACTCATCCACACTACTACGCGGAATACTCATTTCATCAATAGAACCATCTACGTCTACCTCTACTTCAGGCATAATTACAAACGGGCCATACCAACGGAAAATGCAAAAGTAATAGTAAGCACGCAAGAAACGGGCTTCTGCCTTATATTGTGCTTTCAGTTTGTCGGTAATGTTAACATCCTGACACATATCTATATGAGAGATAAAAGTGGCAGCCGTACGAATGGCCTTATAATAACCACCCCATTTCTGTCTCCATCCTTTTGAAGGACTCATACCTCCCTCATTGATAGAGTTCTCCTCATATTCAGCCCAGGGAAAATCCATCTCATCACAAATAGCAGCACAACCGTCGGTTGGGTCCCACTCCCGTGGAAGAGTGGCATAGGCTGTATTTAGAAACTCTTCTGCTCCTTTACGTGTTTTGAATATTTCTTCCAGAGATATCACATTATCGGGCACAATATCCAGGTAATCGCCACAAGAAGTCATCAATGCCCCTGAACCTGCTAATAAACAAGCTATAATATATCTTTTCATCTTCATATCTTTTGTTTTATTTAAAATTGGAATGACAAACCTAAACTATAGGTACTGATATTAGGATATTTAGTACCGGTACCATTACCAAGTTCCGGATCCCACATATCAAAGCCAGAGATAGTGAAAACATTGGTAGCGAGTACATAAAAACGTAAATTAGAAATATGCCACTTACTGGTTATTGTTTTAGGAATCGTATAACCGAAGTCTAATGTTTTCAAACGAAGGAATGCACCATTTTTAATCCAGTGATCGCTTGTTGCATAGTTCTGATTTGTTCCGCTTATCGCCAAACGGGGATAAAGGGCATCTTGTCTTGGATTATTTTCCGTCCAACGGTCAGTGATGTTAGAGAAAAGATTACCTCTGGCGGTAGCATTCTCAAAAGGAACAAAGTCTGTACCATTCATAAAAATATCACAGCTACCTACACCCTGGAAGAATGCACCTAAAGAGAATCCTTTCCATTCGGCAGTAGTACCAAAACCATATACGATATTCGGAACGGTACCTTTGCCAATATAAGTTTTGTCATAATCATCAATAACATTATCGCCATTCAAATCACGATATTTCAGATCACCAGCCATTACAGGTTCTACCGTTTTCGCTACATCCGGATTATTGATATCATCATCAGTATAGAAGCCTTCACAGATATATCCTAAACGCTGACCAACAGAAGTTCCACGACTCTCCATCCATGGATAAGGTTTGGAAGGAGTATCGTCTTCAATGATCTTATTCTTGTTATAACTCAGATTTCCTTTCACTCCCCAGATAAAATCACCGAATCTCTTATTAAAATCGGCATTCACCTCAAAACCTTTATTCTCTACAATACCCAGATTACCGGTAACAACTACATTAATTCCGGCTGTTGCAGGTATAGACTGACGCTGTATAAAGATATCTTCACGTCTTTCTTTAAACACATCAAAGTTTAAAGTAAGATCCCCCCGGAACAACTCCAAGTCCAATCCGAGGTTGGCTTTTGTAGAAACTTCCCATCCCACATTTACGGCATACTTGGAAACATCTTTTCCTCCCGTCACACCATACGTATTATTAGGAAGTCCAAACTGATATACATTACTGGAAGAACTCATTTCGGACAAAAAACCAAAACGATAAGTGGTATCACCTATTTTAATCTGGTCACTACCTACCTGACCATAAGAAGCACGTATTTTCAACAAACTGATAACATCTGAAACCGGTTCAAACCAAGGCTCATTGGAAGCAACCCAACCGGCACCAAATGAAGGAAAGAAACCATAACGTTTACCCGGAGTAAAGTTCTCAGAACCATTATAACCAAAGTTCACTTCTGCCATATAGCGATCTTTGAACGAATAAGTAGCACGCCCGGCCAAACCCTGTGAACGATAAGGCAGTGAGTAAGTCAAAGAATTCGAGTTCAAATCCGAACGGTCACTTCTATTAAAAAGAAGCATACCGGTAACAGTGTGGGCATCAGCAAAGGTTCTATTATAATTCAGAGCCGCTTCCATATAATATTTACGCTGGTTTTTATCCGTACCCCGTTCCAGCTTTAAATACTCATCAACAGAGTTACCTTGCTGTACAATAATTAATTCCCCATTCTCATCACGAGAATCAGCCCAGTATGTATTATAACTACGCGTTCTGTTCAGGTATGTTTTGTTCTCAATATCATAAGCAAACATACCCTTGAAAGATAATCCTTTTGTGATGAAATCCAATTTTTGTTCCAGACTCAAATCAGCCATTACCTTACTGTGAGTCGTACTTCTATATCCTTTCTTAGTCAATTCAGCAAGTGGATTCATCAAACCACCACCGGTAGAAAGAAACGGAACTCTATCACCCGGATAAATTACAGGCATCTGAATAGCCGGAATCCGGAATACAGCAGAAAAGATATCGTCAGACTTCACATAAGGTGAGTTCTTATCCGCCATATTTCCTTTAATGTTAAGTTTGAGGTTTGTAGTAGGGGTCACCTTCATATTCAAACTGGAGTTAAAGTTATAACGGGAGTATTTTATCTCCGACTTATAATCCTGCATATTGTCTACCTTAAACAAACCTGCTTCGTCATAATAAGACAGAGATACATAGTACTGAACATTTTCAGAACCGCCATTTACATTGACAGAAACACGTTGGTTATGCCCCCAATCATTAAAAATCTGATCATACCAATCTACATTCGGATATAAATAAGGATCCAGACCAGAAGCAGTCATTCCGATCTTTTCTGCAGAAAACAGAGGATCTTTACCACGGGTTGTAGCAGCTTCATTGGCGCATTGCATATAAGTAATACCATCGGCCAACTCCGGTAACTTAGTAAAACGGGTGAAACCATAAGTATATTCCGCACGAATACGAGGTTTACCGATTTCACCATTTTTCGTTGTAATAATGATAACACCGTTTGCACCACGTACACCATATACAGCCGTAGCAGAAGCATCTTTCAAAATAGAGAAAGATTCGATATCTTCCGGATTCAAGTCATCCATGGAACGCTCTACACCGTCTACCAGAATCAAAGGAGACGTACCTCCTAAAGTAGCAATACCACGTACCCAAATATTCGCAGCATCATTTCCCGGTTCACCGGTCTGTTGTAATCCTACAATACCTGAAACACGGCCAGCCAAAACAGTAGAAAGATTGGCTACGGGCTGTTTCAATTCGGACACAACTTTAATACCCGACTGTGCCCCAATCGTAGAGATCTTTTTCTGCGTACCATAACCTACCACAACAACTTCATTCAACTCCTGGGCATTTTCTTTCAGAGTAATAACCATAGGCTGCTGTGCAGTGACAGTGACCTCTTGCGGAACATATCCCAAATAAGTTACATTTAATACGGAACCGATATTGGCATCCAGTGTGAAATTACCATTAAAGTCAGTAATAGTACCAATGGTAGTCCCTTTAATAAGAACATTTGCACCAATAATCGCCTCTTGATTATTGTCGACAATCTGACCTGTCACCTTGATTTTCTGTTGTGCATTCAATATTCCCATGTTCAATAGAAACAACATAAGAAGCAGATGCTTCAATTTTAATTTGATATCCATAAATTTAAAGTTATATTGTAAGGTGTTAATATTATTCACACGAGTTATTTATATAAAATAAGAACTCAAAAAAATAATAATATGATAGCATCCGGAAGCTAACTGGAATTGTCTTTCATAGCACATTTTTTAGTTTTAACCGTCACAAATATAAAGCAAGTTGCAGACACCCAAGCTCCATCCTATGCCAAAAATGTCCTCTGATAACAGACGCATTATTGGAGACACTTTTTGCACTATTGGAGACAAGTCACAAACCAGGACACCATGTCTACAAATCAACACAATACCGCTAAATACAACATCAGTTCGATAGAACCATCACCTTACGTACCTCCCCGGGTGGAAAGCACTCAAAAAAGTAATACTGACAGAGAAAGAGTTTGCAGCTCACACGTTGTAATTTAAAGATTATCACGTATCTTTGCAACTCAAATAAATACAAATTATGGCTATTACAATTAAAAGAGTATCCGGAAAGAAAGAGCTAAAAAAGTTTATTCGTTTCAATTATGAAATGTACAAGGGCAATCCTTATTCTGTTCCCGATCTTTTCGACGATATGCTCAACACATTCAATAAAAAGAAAAACGCGGCATTTGAATTTTGTGAAGCTGAATATTTTCTAGCCTACAAAGATAATAAACTGGTAGGACGTGTTGCCGCTATCATCAACCACAAAGCCAACGAGAAATGGAATAAGAAAGACGTGCGCTTTGGTTGGATTGACTTTATTGACGATCCTGAGGTTTCTTCTGCTCTACTGAAAACGGTAGAAGAGTGGGGAAAAGCCAAAGGCATGACGCATATCCAGGGACCTTTAGGATTTACTGACTTCGATGCAGAAGGGATGCTCATAGAAGGATATGACCAGCTCAGTACGATGGCAACTATTTACAACTATCCCTACTATCCGCAACACATGGAAAAACTGGGATATGAGAAAGATGCCGATTGGGTGGAATATAAAATCTACATTCCGGATGCCATACCGGACAAACACAAACGTATCTCTGAACTTATCCAAAGAAAATATAATCTCAAAATAAAAAAATACAGTTCATCCAAAAAAATCGCTGCCGAGTACGGACAAGCCATTTTTGAATTAATGAACGAAGCTTATAGTCCGTTGTACGGTTACTCACCTTTGTCACAACGTCAGATAGACCAATATGTGAAGATGTATCTCCCGATTGTTGACTTGCGTATGGTAACGCTTATCACAGATGCCGATGATCAGTTAATTGCGGTAGGTATTTCAATGCCCTCACTTTCAGAGGCTTTGCAAAAATCTCATGGCCGTTTGTTACCCTTTGGCTGGTATTATTTATTAAAGGCCTTGTTTATGAAACGCCGGGCAAAAATGCTTGATTTGTTGCTTGTAGCCGTGAAACCGGAGTATCAAAATAAAGGTGTTAACGCATTGTTATTTTCCGATTTAATTCCGGTTTATCAAAAATTAGGTTTTATCTTTGCAGAAAGCAACCCTGAGTTGGAGATGAACGGGAAAGTACAAGCTCAGTGGGAATACTTCAAAACGGAACAACATAAACGTCGTCGCGCGTTTACAAAAAAGATAGAATAATGTGTCAATGTACTACTATGTCAATGGTACATTGATATAATAGCATATTAAAAAATTATTATTTATGGAAGAGAACGAGCTGATACCTGTAGACAACAATCCAGTAGAATACACAGACGACAACATCCGTCATCTGAGCGACATGGAGCATGTCCGCACACGTCCCGGTATGTACATCGGGAAGTTGGGCGACGGCGCACATGCCGAGGACGGAATCTATGTCCTTTTGAAAGAAGTGTTAGACAACAGTATCGACGAGTTCAAGATGCAAGCCGGCAAAAAGATAGAAATTATTGTCGAAGAGAATCTCCGTGTTAGCGTACGCGACTATGGACGAGGTATTCCACAAGGAAAGCTGATTGAAGCAGTCAGTATGCTGAATACCGGTGGAAAATATGACAGTAAGGCTTTCAAAAAGAGTGTCGGACTGAACGGTGTCGGTGTAAAAGCAGTCAATGCACTAAGCTCACGTTTTGAAGTACGCAGTTATCGAGAAGGAAAAGTGCGTATTGCCACTTTCTCCAAAGGTGATCTGCTGACAGACGAAACACAGGATACGGAAGAGGAAAATGGAACTTATATTTTCTTCGAACCGGATGCTACCCTATTCTTAGGCTATAGTTTCCGCCCCGAATTCATCGAGACGATGTTGCGCAACTACACCTACCTCAACACCGGACTTGCAATTATCTATAACGGGCAGCGCATCGTGTCACGAAATGGTCTTGTAGATCTTCTGAACGATAATATGACTGCCAACGGACTTTACCCGATTATACACCTCAAAGGAGAAGACATTGAAATAGCCTTTACACATACAGGCCAGTACGGTGAAGAGTATTATTCATTCGTCAACGGCCAGCATACCACACAAGGTGGTACGCACCAAAGTGCTTTTAAGGAACATATAGCACGAACCATTAAAGAATTTTACAATAAGAATCAGGACTATACGGATATACGCAATGGGCTGGTAGCTGCTATCGCGGTCAACGTTGAAGAACCGATGTTCGAGAGTCAGACTAAAATCAAACTGGGTTCTACCAATATGTCACCTGGTGGCGTAACAGTAAATAAGTTTGTTGGTGACTTCGTTAAACAAGAAGTAGACAACTTTCTGCATAAACACGGAGATGTGGCAGAGATCATGCTTCAAAAAATACAGGATTCTGAAAAAGAACGTAAAGCCATAGCCGGCGTAACCAAACTGGCTCGCGAACGTGCTAAAAAAGCAAACCTGCACAATCGTAAATTACGTGACTGCCGCATCCACCTAAATGATCCGAAAGGCAAAGGCCTGGAAGAAGACTCTTGTATCTTCATTACCGAGGGAGATTCGGCAAGTGGCTCTATCACTAAAAGCCGTGACGTGAATACACAAGCCGTATTTAGTCTTCGTGGTAAACCTCTTAATTCATTCGGGTTAACCAAGAAAGTGGTATACGAAAACGAAGAGTTCAACCTATTGCAAGCTGCCCTCAACATTGAGGATGGCATAGAGGGATTACGCTACAACAAAGTAATTGTAGCTACAGATGCCGATGTGGACGGTATGCACATCCGCTTGTTGCTTATCACTTTTTTCCTTCAGTTCTTCCCGGATCTGATAAAGAAAGGACATGTTTACATCCTGCAAACACCTCTGTTCCGTGTACGCAACAAGAAAAAAACGTTGTATTGCTACAGTGATGAGGAACGCCAAAGAGCCATCAAAGAGTTGAATCCTAATCCGGAAATCACCCGATTCAAAGGTTTAGGAGAAATCTCTCCGGATGAATTCAAACACTTCATTGGCAAAGACATGCGCCTGGAGCAGGTTTCACTGCGTAAGACCGACTTGGTAAAAGAACTGCTTGAGTTCTACATGGGTAAAAATACAATGGAACGACAAAACTTTATTATAGACAATCTGGTTATAGAAGAAGATATAGCATAAAACAACACATGAGAAGAGCTATTTTTCCGGGCACGTTCGACCCGTTTACTATCGGACATTATTCGATAGTTACACGTGCATTGACTTTTATGGACGAAGTAACTATAGGAATAGGTATCAATGAAAATAAAAACACTTATTTCCCGATTGAGAAACGTGTAGAGATGATTCAGAAGCTTTACAAGAACGAGCCGCGAATTAAAGTGATGTCTTATGATTGCCTGACCATTGACTTTGCGCAGCAAGTAGACGCTCAGTTTATAGTCCGTGGCATACGTACGGTAAAAGACTTTGAATACGAAGAGACCATCGCGGACATCAACCGAAAGTTAGCAGGCATAGAAACTATTTTGCTTTTCACCGAACCGGAACTTACCTGCATCAGTTCTACAATTGTACGAGAACTTCTTAGCTATAATAAAGACATCAGCATGTTCATTCCTGAAGGAATGGAAATTGATTAATGATGAGTGATTAAGTAAATTAAGATGATGAAGAAACTATATATCCTTTTAGCCTGCCTGTGGGCTATTACAGCACAGGCACAAAACTTTGGTACGCCTGCCATGCGCAAGCTTCAAATGGCCGAATTTGCTATCGCCAACCTTTATGTAGACAAAGTAGACGAAGATAAGCTCGTAGAAGAAGCCATCGTTAAGATGCTCGCACAACTCGATCCTCACTCCACCTACTCGGATGCCGAAGAGGTGAAGAAAATGAACGAGCCTCTACAAGGTAATTTTGAAGGTATCGGGGTTCAATTCCAGATGATTGAAGACACATTGCTGGTTGTACAACCCGTCAGCAATGGTCCTTCTGAGAAAGTAGGCATTCTTGCCGGTGACCGTATTGTAGCTGTGAACGACACAGCGATTGCAGGTGTAAAAATGAGTACGGAAGATATCATGGCCCGCCTCCGTGGGCCAAAAGATTCAGAAGTAAACCTGACCATCATCCGCCGGGGTGTGAAAGACCCATTACTTTTCACCGTAAAGCGGGATAAAATCCCTATTCTCAGTCTGGATGCTGCTTATATGATTGAACCCAAAACAGGTTACATCCGTATCAACCGTTTTGGAGCTACCACAGCCGAGGAGTTCCTTACGGCAATGAAGGAACTGCAAAAGAAAGGAATGAAAGACCTTATCCTCGACCTGCAAGGCAACGGAGGCGGTTATCTGAATGCAGCCATTGACTTGGCAAATGAATTCCTGGGAGAGAAGGAACTGATTGTATATACAGAGGGACGTACTGCACAGCGTAGTGAATTCTTTGCTAAGGGTACAGGAAATTTCCGCAAAGGACGCTTGGTGGTATTAGTAGATGAATATTCTGCATCGGCCAGTGAAATCGTGACCGGAGCTATTCAGGACTGGGACAGAGGAGTAGTTGTAGGCCGTCGTTCTTTCGGTAAAGGACTGGTGCAACGCCCCATCGACCTACCGGACGGTTCTATGATCCGTCTGACTATCGCCCGATATTATACACCCGCCGGTCGTTGCATTCAAAAACCCTATGAAAGTACAGTAGATACTAAACTCTCAGGCAGAAATAACAGCGATGAAAGTAACCAAAAACGGTACAATCAGGATTTAATAGACCGCTTCAACCGCGGTGAATTAATGAATGCAGACAGCATCCACTTCCCCGATTCACTAAAATGCCAGACCAAGAAACTGGGACGTACCGTTTACGGTGGTGGTGGTATCATGCCCGATTACTTTGTTCCGATTGATACCACTCTTTATACAGATTACCATCGTAATCTTGTAGCCAAAGGAGTTATCATTAAATTAACCATGAAGTATATCGAGAAGTATCGCAAAGAGCTCACAAACCAATACAAGAAATTTGAAACCTTCAATGAAAAGTTTGAGGTAGATGATGAATTGTTGAAAATGATGCGTGATATGGCAGAACAGGAGAAGATTGAGTTCAATGAAGAACAATATAACAAAGCTCTGCCGTTGATCAAAACACAATTAAAAGCATTGATAGCCCGTGATTTATGGGATATGAATGAATATTTCCAAGTGATGAATAAAACAAACAAAAGTGTAGAACGGGCACTGGAAATATTGAAATCGAAGGAATACGAGCAAATGCTGAAATAAATAAGAATGTGAAGAGACGTTTGCAAGAATGTACACTTTTATAGGACAAGAGTGTACATTCTTGCTATATAAAGGTGTACACTCTTGCATATCAAAAATGCACACTCTTATAAACACTGATTATCAATAAATTAGCAGCCTTTTTTTTTTTAATATACCAATCCGGGAGTTTTCTTTTTCTCACCAAACAACCACGTGTTCAACCAACGATTTACATATACATTGACCACTGCACAACCAGTACCTATCACCGCACCTGCTATTACATCCGATGGATAATGCACCCCCTCATTCATTCGCGAAAATCCTACCGAACACGCCCAAAAGGCCGAAGGAGCAATCACATACCATTTAGGATACTTGATACTCAACGATGTAGCCAATGAAAAAGCTGCCGACGTATGACTGGACGGAAAAGAAGGACTACTCTCCGTACTGTACGGATGTACCCGTCCCGGGTAACGGTCATAAGGCCGTTCACGCCCCACCAAATGTTTTATACCATAGGTTAATACTACTGCTTCAGCAACACTTGTCCCAATATATACAGCATCTTTCAATAGTTCTTTATCCTTTCCTATACCTGCATAAATAGCCATAGCCACAGGTACACCTACCGAAATATAAGGTGCCGAACGAGAAAATACCTTGCTATAATTTCGCACAAACTTCCCATCCATACTGTTTATTTTATGCAACGTGTTTATATCCCAATTTTGTGCCTGAGCGCCTATTATACAGAACATCGAAACACAGATAATCACAAATTTTCTCATCGTATTCTTACTTATTAGATTGGACAAAGATATAGCAAAAACATTGAGTATTCATAAAAAAAATAATATCTTTGTTCCCTTAACCAATAACATGTCCTTATTTAATTCATGATAAAAAACAGTTCTTGTAAAAGATTCACCAACTGTGCACAGTGTCCCAAAGCAGCTGAAAGTACACTTGTCTACCGGAGTTTTCCCAGAGGACAACACTTCCCTGCCGATAAATGTACACAGAACTGTATGATATTCATGATAAAAGGCGAACTACTCGTAAATAGCCAGGAATATCCCGGTACCAGCTTGCACTCCGGACAATTTATTCTTCAGGCCATTGGTTCTAAAATTGAAATATTAGCATTAACAGAGGTGGAATACATTGTTTATTGGTTCAACGAACTTCCACAAATATGCGAAGACCGTTATCGCGAAATTCTGAATGGCGCCGAAGCTCCGTTGACTTATACTCCTTTAATGATGAATTCCCGCCTTAACGACCTTATAACCAGCCTTAGTGAATACCTGACGGAAGGTATCTCCTGTGGTCCTTTTATTGATTTGAAGTGCCAGGAACTCGTATTCCTTCTCACTTGTTATTATCCCCAGCCACAACTCGCCAGTTTCTTCTATCCTATCAGTACCTATACTGAAAGTTTCCAATATTTCGTTATGCAAAACTATGGGAAAGTCAAAAATGTAGAAGAGTTTGCCCATCTGGGTGGATATACTGTCACAACTTTTCGCCGCCTTTTCAGAAACCTGTATGGTGTACCGGTATACGAATGGATACTCGATAAAAAACGTGAAGGGATTCTTGACGATCTGCAACACACCAAAGAACGAATCACCGACATCAGCACTCGTTATGGCTTCGATTCTTTATCACATTTTGCTCACTTCTGTAAAGCCTCTTTTGGTGATTCTCCCCGTGCTCTTCGATCACGTGCCGCCCAAGGCGAGAAGATCAGCAAGAAAGAATAGTTGACATATCGGTTAATTTCACCATAACAACACAAGCTAACCAGTACATTGACACGTGGATACATTAAAGAATTATTTCTTTAATTCTTTGGTTAATCAATGTATTTCCTGTACTTTTGCACGAAGAGACGTAGACACGTAAAATAAAAATCATAGTTCTAACAATTAAATAATTTAAAATCAATCATTTATGTGGTTAAGTAATTCATCTGTAGGAAGGAAAGTGGTGATGAGCGTTACAGGTATCGCCCTTGTCCTGTTTCTAACGTTTCACATGGCGATGAACCTTGTTGCGATCATCTCGGCTGAGGGTTACAACATGGTTTGTGAGTTCCTGGGAGCAAACTGGTACGCGTTAGTGGCGACTTTAGGACTGGCTGCCCTCTTCGTGATTCACATTATCTATGCTTTCTGGCTGACAATGCAGAATCGTGCAGCACGCGGTAATGAACGTTATGCCGTAGTAGACAAACCCAAAACTGTAGAATGGGCTTCACAAAACATGCTTGTGTTGGGCCTTATCGTAATCCTTGGATTGGGTCTTCATCTGTTTAACTTCTGGGCTAAGATGCAGCTCCCCGAATTGATGCACAACATGGGGTCAGTAGTAGACACTACTTATGCTGCTGACGGTGTTTATCACATTATCAACACCTTCTCTAATCCTGTATACGTAGTGCTTTACCTCATTTGGCTTGCTGCTCTCTGGTTCCACCTTACTCACGGATTCTGGAGTTCTATGCAGTCACTGGGCTGGAACAACAAAGTATGGATCAATCGCTGGAAATGTATCTCCAACATTTATTCAACTATCGTTGTCATCTGCTTTGCCCTGGTAGTAGTCGTATTCTTCGTTAAATCGTTGGCATGCGGCGCTTGCTAAATTTTATAATTGTAACTGATTAAATCGTAAATAGCATTATGACTCAAATAGATTCTAAAATTCCTGAAGGCCAGTTAGCCGAAAAATGGAGTAACTATAAAGCTCACCAAAAACTTGTAAATCCTGCCAACAAACGTCGTCTTGACATTATCGTTGTAGGTACCGGACTTGCCGGCGCATCTGCAGCCGCTTCTCTGGGTGAAATGGGATTCAGAGTATTCAACTTCTGTATCCAGGATTCTCCCCGTCGTGCTCACTCTATTGCTGCACAGGGTGGTATCAATGCAGCTAAGAACTATCAAAATGACGGTGACTCCGTATACCGTCTTTTCTACGATACAATCAAAGGTGGTGACTATCGTGCACGCGAAGCCAACGTTTATCGTCTGGCAGAAGTGTCTAATGCCATCATTGACCAGTGTGTAGCCCAAGGCGTTCCTTTCGCCCGCGATTACGGTGGCACACTTGACAACCGTTCATTCGGTGGTGCACAGGTATCGCGTACATTCTATGCCCGCGGTCAGACCGGACAGCAGTTGTTGTTAGGTGCTTATTCAGCATTGAGCCGTCAGGTACAAAAAGGTACTGTCAAGTTGTTTACTCGTTATGAAATGCTTGACCTCGTTATCATCGACGGACGTGCACGTGGTATCATTGCCCGCAACCTCGTAACCGGTGAAATCGAACGCTTCGCAGCTCATGCCGTAGTAATCGGTACTGGTGGTTACGGAAATGCTTTCTTCCTTTCTACCAACGCTATGGGTTCCAACGGCTCTGTAGCTATCCAATGTTACAAGAAAGGCGCTTATTTTGCTAACCCATGTTTCGCACAGATTCACCCGACTTGTATCCCCGTACACGGTGACAAGCAGTCTAAACTGACGCTGATGTCTGAGTCTCTCCGTAACGACGGACGTATCTGGGTTCCGAAGAAAATCGAAGATGCCAAAGCATTGCAAGCCGGAACAAAGAAACCAACTGATATTCCCGACGAAGACCGTGACTTCTACCTGGAACGCCGTTACCCTGCATTTGGTAATCTCGTACCTCGTGACGTAGCATCACGTGCCGCCAAAGAACGTTGTGATGCCGGTTTCGGTGTAAACAATACTGGTCTGGCTGTATATCTTGATTTCAAATATGCTATCGACCGTCTGGGTGAAGATGTGGTTCGCGCCCGTTATGGTAACCTCTTCGACATGTACGAAGAAATCACCGACGAGAATCCATACAAAACTCCGATGATGATATTCCCCGCTATTCACTACACAATGGGTGGTATTTGGGTTGATTATGAATTGATGACCTCTATCCCGGGTCTGTTCGCTATCGGCGAAGCTAACTTCTCTGATCACGGAGCCAACCGTCTGGGAGCATCTGCTTTGATGCAGGGTCTGGCCGACGGATACTTCGTACTGCCCTACACAATCCAGAATTACCTGGCCGATCAGATTCAGGTTCCACGTTTCTCTACAGATCTGCCTGAGTTTGCAGCAGCAGAGAAAGCTATCAAGGAGAAGATCCAAAAGATCAAAGCCGTTAACGGTAAACACTCCGTTGACTCTATCCACAAAAAACTGGGTCACATTATGTGGGATTTTGTAGGTATGGCTCGTACCAAAGAATCACTGCAAAAAGCATTGAATGGTATCCAGGAAGTGAAGAAAGACTTTTGGACAAATGTACGTATCCCGGGTGATGTAAACGAACTGAACGTAGAACTTGAAAAAGCACTTCGTCTGATTGACTTTATCGAAGTAGGTATGTTAATGGCCCGTGACGCTTTGAACCGTGAAGAATCTTGCGGTGGCCACTTCCGTACAGAATACCAGACTCCGGAAGGCGAAGCACTGCGTGACGATAAGAACTTCTCTTACGTATCCTGCTGGAAATACACCGGTGAAGATTCAGAACCGGAATTGATCAAAGAAGATTTGAACTATCAGTTTGTGAAAGTTCAGACTCGTAACTACAAGTCATAAAATTTAGTCTTTAAGTTGATTAGTTTTTAAGTTATTTAGAAGATGGGAAATCATAAAGAGTTGGTAGTCTGGCAAAAAAGCATAACACTGGTTAAGCTTGTATATCAGCAAACCGGTTCTTTTCCCTCCGACGAAAGATTTGGGTTAACTAATCAAATGCGCAGATGTTCAGTATCTATACCATCAAATATTGCAGAAGGATTCGGCAGAGGAAGTGATAAAGAATTAACCCAATTCTTACGAATTTCATTAGGATCCTCATCCGAACTGGATACTCAATTGATCCTATCAAAAGAGCTACATTATATGGATGAAAAAAGATACAACGAGCTATCGGCTTTAAATGAAGAAGTAGCCAAAATGCTTTCATCACTTATTTACCGCAGAGTAAATGGTTTAGATAGCAACTTAAAAACTAATAAACTAACAAACTTATAAACTTAAGTACAATGGATAAAAATATATCATTCACGCTAAAAGTATGGCGTCAGAAAAGCCCTAAAGCTAAAGGTGCTTTTGAAACATACCAAATGAAAGATATCCCGGGTGACACATCGTTCCTCGAAATGTTGGATATTCTGAACGAACAAATTATTAACGACGGTGGCGAACCAATCGTATTCGACCATGACTGCCGCGAAGGTATCTGTGGTATGTGCTCTCTGTACATCAACGGACACCCACACGGACCTGCAACAGGTGCTACTACCTGCCAGATGTACATGCGTCGTTTCAAAGACGGTGACACAATCACTGTTGAACCATGGCGTTCTGCCGGTTTCCCGGTCATTCGCGACTTAATGGTAGACCGTTCCGCTTATGACAAGATCATGCAGGCCGGTGGTTACGTAAGCATAAACACAGGTGCTCCTCAGGATGCCAACGCTATCCTTATCTCTAAGGACATCGCTGACGAAGCTATGGATGCTGCTGCATGTATCGGTTGTGGTGCTTGTGTAGCTGCTTGTAAGAATGGTTCGGCTATGTTGTTCGTTTCAGCAAAGGTTAGCCAGTTGAATCTGCTTCCACAAGGTAAGGTAGAGGCTTCACGCCGTGCTAAGGCTATGTTGTCTAAGATGGATGAACTCGGATTCGGTAACTGTACAAACACTCGTGCTTGTGAGGCTGAATGTCCGAAAAACATCTCTATCAGTAACATTGCTCGTCTGAATCGTGATTTCATCCTTGCAAAACTGAAAGACTAAATACTTAGTATTTGATTAATAGCAGAAGAATCCCTCACCAATAATAGGTGGGGGATTTTTATTTCTTAATCCGAAAAGATTGATGATCTAAAAGAATTTGAACTGAGAATAGAAGTAATATACTTTCGTTATTACATAATAGAAGAATTTCTGCAAAATACAATCACAAAGAAACGCCTCTTTCTACAAAGAAATAGAAAACGAAAAAACATTTCATTTCACCTATTAGAGGCTGTTTCAGACAAAAACTTAACCAATTTTCTTAGGAATTAAGAAAATAAATAGAATATCACAAGCTTAATAATTATTAATACATTATATTTGCAAAAAGAAAAGAAGATGTATCACGTATTCAATGCATAAACAGCTAAATTACAGTGCATCTTTTTAGTTGCGCGAACAAATATTTGTGCCAGACTGAAACCGACCAATTTTCATCTCAAACTTCGGCACAGAGAAAGTCCCGCAACCTTTATTGCATATATATGTTATATTTGTGCTTTTTATGCGCAAATAGATTTTTTCGTATATATACAAATAAAGGGAGCGTGGGCTGACTCATTATTCGAAGGAAGGTTCTTGGTCGGACCGCAGTCTAGAATAATGTTTCGGTCACACGCTCTCGTTTTACAAAACAAGCGCCTTCCGAAATATTTGCATCCATTGTTATTATAGAGAGTATTAAAAAGAATTAATGTACACAAGAAGAGGAACAGTGAACAGTTACAAGAAAACAAAATACAGGCATGAAAGCTATTAATATAAAGCCCATTGCCACAAAAAATAACTCTGATTTAATAGTTAATAGAATTTTATCATCCCTTATGTAAGAGAGGATGCCGGCAGCTGATAAATCTTTATGAAAAGCACACGAGCGTGTGTGCAAACTGTCAGGCATCTATTTAGGCAGGGCGTCGCTGTGAAGCGATGCCCTTTTTGGGTATATTCCCTATAAGGAAATGCTATCATTCTTGTCCGGAACGTATGCTACGGGGAGATGCACCAAAGTTCTTCTTGCAAAAATTGGAAAAATGAGGTAGAGACTCAAAACCATATTGGTAACATATTTCAGATATAGTAGCCTGCGTATAACGAAGATCATAGATGATTCCCTCTTTACGACGCTTCATCATCCACTCATAGACGGGTTCATGAAATACAGAATTAAAAATACGTCGGAAAGTGGTTACAGTATATCCTCCTAACTGAGCGAAGTCTTCCACTGTTTTTACTTTAGCATGGTTTTCGAGAACAAAATATTGAAAACTGGTAGTATACTTAGACAACGGATGTACCAATGTAGATAACTCATAATCGGAATAATAAGAACTAAGAATAAAGGCCAGTTCTTTTCGCTTTAATGACAATAGCTCACGACAAATTTTTTCTTTAGACAAATAAGTAGCAGACCCCTCAAGAAAATGCAGCAACTCGGGTACGATCTTTAATGGGGAGAAAATCAGAGGCGGAGTTACCTTATGCATGACATGGTTATATCGTTCTTCACAAAATAGTTCAGGTTTATTAAAACTATAACACACACATTCGGCATCTGCCATGACAAGTATTTCCAGTTTTGAACCAATGGCCTGAAGAATAAACTCACCAGCATGTATCATCGTACCGGCGTACTCCTGACTATTAACAAGTATTTCACCTTTGAGTAAAAAAATGATGAGATTCTCCTCACACTTCTGAGCAGGCTTATGAAACCCTCTCGGATGAGAAGCATGAATAATAGCATTGTTCACTGCCTTAGGACATTCCAAACAGTTCATCGTTACTCCACAAGTGGGGGTACCGGACATAGTAGTATATATTATTTGTTTATGTTTCCCGCAAATGTACAAGAATATTTTAATAGACAAAGCATCCTACAAGAAAAATCCCCAAGGAAAGCAGTAAAAGTTTCACTTGAGGATTTTATTAATCATTATATGCTATCGGATACAGGTCGGTTTGTCTATTTTGAATCTCTTTCCGATATCCTTTCACATACTTGTGACCGGAATAATAGCTAATGTGCTTCTTGTTTCGTTGAAATAATAAACCAATGATTGGGATTAGACACCTTCGTGAATTTTATTTCCTGAGGATAAATATTATTATCAGCCTCAATAATGAACTCATTTTCACTCTCTTTAGTTAAGAAACTTATTATCGGTTCATATGATTTATAATAATACTGCGCGCTCATGGCATAACCCTTCCAAAGAATACGAATTCGATCATCAGTCCCTTCTACTACTTCATATTGAGTAGTATACACGCTTCCTATGTTCTCCTTACAAACAGCCAGAATAGCCTGAAGACTTGTTTCCGGCTCAAATGGATTGGTATATAAACCAAGATAGAAGTCATTAAAGGTAGTTGCAAAGTCATTATTCATGATATAAACCATACTATTCCACAACTGACGGAAGCGGGTACTACTACGCTTATTTGCAAAATACCATGTATCCGTTGTCTGATTAAAAATACGATTGATAGGCAAAGTGCCTATCTCAATTGTATTTTTATCATCTTTGAAAACAAGTTTTCTCTCTGCATCATCCCATTTGAGACTTTCTATGGTTGTACCTCCAATAGTTACAGGATTGGCACACTTCGCTCCATCCGCTGTGAGAATAAATGACATCAGCTTCGTTTCAACCTTGTCATTTACCGTATAAGACAGATTAAAACAGCGCGCAGATGAACTTTTGGCTAACATGCTTATCGACTCTCCATTGAGTAACATGTCCAGATACTTGGTATCCACCAACGATGCCATTTTATCTATGCCCGACAAATATTCGCTCCAGGAAATGTCCGACGACAGTTTACGCATCTCTATCCTTTGATTTGTTTTCTTACCTTTAAGTATGATCTGGCTGGAGTTATGCTCCATGATATAAAATTCATAATCACCTCCGAATCCGACTCCATCTGATTGCGGATCAGAGAATTTATGGAATATCTTATTATATGTGTCAAATGCCAATAATATCCCGTTTTCGTGTTTTAACGTATACATGCCGGATTCTTTCCGGGTATTATCTCCACTTACTGCTTTCTCTGCTGAAAACGTGGCCATGCCGTCCTCGTCAAACGACACAATCAACTGATATCCTCCATATAAAGAGGTATCCGGAAAATATTCCATTATCCATCCATTTTCTGCTCCCTGGAGATCTTTACGGCATGCTTCTTCCTCCTCCGTAAGGCGTTCATTTGAATTTCCACTATAGATCTCCTTTTCCTCTCCTGTACATGCAACTAAAAAGAGAAAAGGTATACTAATCAAAATAAATAATATCTTTTTCATATTCGGTATGATTTTCAAAGTGAATCAATTTCTGTAGAACGTTTTGCAATCACTGTTCTCAATTTATCTATATCGATATTCCAGGCACTTTTCAACCATTCACGAGCTATTTTCAGTTTAGAGAGAATAATTGTTTTTCCATTGCCGGTACCGGTTGCTTGTTTGTCCGGCAATTCTTCTTTGGCCTCTTCATCTGTGAACGTGGCTTGCCGAAGAATCTCGTTCCAATCTGCATCCGTACGGGTTAAAAAATTGGCAATAACTTCTACAAAGTCCTCCCGAGCCTCACTACTGGCATAATTGCTCACAAAGCCCATACGGTGAGCCTGTTCGTTTGTACGGTTCATCCAGCCCGTAGGAGAATAATTATCGACAGATATTTCATTAAACTCGATCGGATAATTTTTTGTCTGATGCAGAATGTGTGCAAACTCGTGGTGCATAGTTCGGAAGTAGTATAGATTTAATAGCTCGATATTGGTTTTATCAAGAGAATTAATTTTATAGAGGGTAACTTTTATTCCTTTATCGGCAGTACCCAGCACTTCTGTCTTAGAATCCGGATTAACGGCCGACGATCCAATCAAATTGATGATACGCGGACCATATTGTTTCATAAATATTTCTCCGCATACCTCGTCATAAGCCCCCAACCAAAGATGTTTGATGAGTTTAGCCATTTCTTTGGATTTCTCCAGTTCTGCAGGAACCAGATTGTAACTCATATCGCTTTCAATGTCTTCAAACCGGTACTTCAAGTCAATATTGTATGGCTTTATATAGTTATCCAACAACCAGCTATCAAATTCATTCCGTTCGACCTTTATCTTACCGAATGTGCTTTCATCCAAATCATCTTCTCCACAAGAAGTAAAAGTAGATATACTGATGAAAAACAAGAATGAATATAGAATTATATATTTAAAACTTCGCATCATATTTTTATTTCTTTTTATCATGTATTATAGCTGTTTTTATCTGGGATTTGGAGTTAGTCCCGCGCCAATCACATCTGTTGGTATCTGAATCGCTCTTCTCGGATCATCTACAGTTAATATATCATCACTACTACCACTTATATTGTGAGTAACTTCAATACCATAACGTTTGATGTCAAACCAGCGTAGACCTTCATGAATGGTTTCTATCCGACGCAAATGGAGGATACAATTCACAAAATTGAGTTGTTCACCATTTTCAATAGTGAACTTCGGATGTAGTTCCTTCTTTGTTTTTTCTGTAGCTTGGCTACCATAATATTGATTGACAGCCGAACGTGAAACCGTTACTCCGGAGGCATGTGTATCAAACCAAGCCTGTATATCAGCTACAGCCTGAGTATATTCTTTCTGATAGATGTAAGCTTCAGCACGACAGAGCAATAACTCATCCGTCGTAAAAGCCGTAGTTACAATATGCGCTTGTCCGATACCCGCTACCTTATCAGTATATTCAAAGAATTCAATCTGCTTGGGAAATACCAATCCGTATTCTTGCGTACCGAACAGTTTGTCGAAATATTTAAGCGAGCGCTCATTTCCCCAGATACCTGCACTAAGTAAGGTTTCCAGCATTTTTGCAATAGGATGCCCATAACGTCGATACGTCTTATAAACCCCTGTCATACGAGCATAAGCCGATACAGCCGTTTGCAAAAGCAGGTTACTGTTCTCTTCTGCCTTAATATATTGATTCCCTATTTCAAAGTAAGATGAAAGCGAAGGATATGGAGAGTAATCCCGTAGCATATTTGCCGGAGAACTCCCCAATACCTTACTTGCATATTCTATTACTTTATCATACTTTCTGTAATAAAGATAAAAACGGGCGGCAAAAGCATTGGCAGCTTTGGTGTTGAAATGATATTTTGGAATAGAATAAAGTTCATCGTTAATGAGTCCTATACCTTCTTCAATATCTTGCGCAATATCCTCATAAACTAATTTCACCGTCCCGCGGTCATAATTCTTGCTAACAATTGTCTCTCTTTCTTTTACGTAAGGTATTCCTAAATCTTTATCACTTGTTTGTTCATTATAAGCCTGACAGAAAATGTTAACCAGCATGAAATGACTGTATGCCCGACAAAGAAGGGCTTCTCCACGCTGCGCATTCAGTTCATCAGGATTATCCGACAAATCAATTGCCTCCAACGCCTGGTTGGCAACAGCAATCGCTCCGTAATATCCTTCCCATAAATGCGTCGGAGAATCTGCAATTTTCTGTGTAGAAGGTTGCCACCTGTAATACTCTTCCACTACTTGGTTCAAAGTACCATAGTTTATTCCATTGTCTTTAATATTATCCGACGAGGCTTCTCCTAACATACAGATAGCAACAGTAGGATAAGCCGATACCAATAAATCGGTAATATTATCTTCCGAATTCAGATTAGCCCTGTTGTCGGGTAATTTATCAAGATAGCTTTCGCATGAAGTACTTATCCATACAAAGGTTAATCCGATAAATACATTGATGATATGTTTTAATTTCATATTCTATTTTTAATCTTGTTTTTATAATCCTAACCTGATAGTAAATGTGAATTGCCTGGGAACAGGAGTAGATACACCACCGGAACGGAAAAATTCAGGATCTTGCCCATTTAGCTTTGAATCGGCATATAGCAGAAAGAGATTGGTTGCCTGTATTTTGAACTGTAATTTGTTCAACCGGAAAAAGCTCAAAACCTTGGCCGGGAGATCATAGGACAAAGAAATTTCCTTTAACCGGATAAAACCGCCGTCAGCAATGCGTACATCTGAATAGTTGTAAGCATTATAAGCCATATTTAAATAAGCATACTGCTGGTTCATGCGGTAACTTACAATAGTAGGTATATGGGTGGTATTTTCATCACCGGCTTTCATCCAACGATTCTTAAACTCTTTAGGCATGGCATCAAGATCAGAATAGGCACTGCTGAAAACCGGATCCAAACGAATTACATTTCCAAAAGAATAGGTAAGAAATACATTCAGTTTAAAGTTTTTATAAGTAAGGATATTACCAAAACTTCCGGTAATACTAGGATCAGTAGGACCTTCATATTTTAAGAAACCCAACTTCTCATACTCTTGAAAATTCAGAGTGGAAATTGTTCTTTGACCATCCTGATTGATAAAAGTAGGAAGACCGTCTTCTGTCAATCCGGCAAAAGGTATAGAGAAAAGTGCCCTTACAGGATAACCTTCCCGTCCGAATCCATTTCCTGAGATCAGATCAAGTACGTTCGCATGTGATTTCAGATCCGTTATCTCATTCTTTGTCTTGGAGAAAATAAAATCGGTATTCCAACTGAAATCTTTCTTCTTTATATTCTGAGTGGAGAGAGTCAGTTCTATACCGGACGATCTCATGGAAGCTATATTGGCATATTTGGCAATTGTTCCACCGGCTCCCTGGGTATTGATTACTCCAATCAAGTCAAAATTATTACGCCGGTAATAATCTGCCGCAAGATTGATACGATTATGAAGGAAGCCTAAATCGACACCTACGTTGAATTCGTGTTTCTTTTCATAGGTCAGTTCACTGTTCTCAAGTTCCGTAATGCGCATTCCCGACTCTGTGACACTGGCTGAAGGACGCCAAGGCGAATAACTGTTAAGGATCGTTTGCGAATTAGTCACGAAAGCAGGACCACGGTCGGCTGTCAAACTATAAGACGCTTTAAGTGTTGCATGCGACAGAACCGGATGTGAGAAATTAGAATAGAATTTTTCTTCGTGTACGTTCCACGCACCGGCAATATTCCATGTCGGTAACCAACGTGCCGAACGTGATTTACCTAAACGATTGGTACCTTCGTAACGTCCGGTTCCGGTTAATGTGTATTTACCTTTATAAGAGTAGGTACCCATAACGAAGAAAGCTACACTGCGAGTATTGGCAGCCTCATTAGTATAATAATTGGTATTTTCTTCTTTACCCTGTTTGAAAACATTGTAATCATAGAAAGGCGTACCGACTTTATCATACTGATAACCCCAACCCCGGAACCAGCTCCGGGTACGGTCAATAGAACTGTTTTCAAAACCACCGAAAAAGTTCAGAATATGTGTGTTATTAATACTCGTATTGTAAGTAGCCGTTGCACGGATATCGATTCCCCTCATACTATAATCAGTACGAGTGTAGATACCACCTTCCGGGAGAATAGTAATGGGCAAAGAGTTTATCAGATCGGGATCAGTGTACAATAACGGATTACTATCTCGGATAGTGGCATCTCCCATAGCACGATATGATTCCGCCTGATTGGAATGGTCTTTGATATTATGTTCCTGTCCGGTAGTAGAATACTTAATAGCAGCCAATCCGCTTAATTCCAATCCCTTGACAGGTCTCCATTTGAGTTCTCCCTGAAATTTAAGATCTGCTACATTCAAATCGATATAGTTATTATCCAATTCATGCAGTATATTGAAATCGGCATAGTTACGGGTGTAGTACACCTCTTTGCCATTTTCATCTGTACATTGCAAAGTACGTGAGGTGTTCAGCGCATAGCTGTACGGGTTTATATCAAAGTCGCGTTTTACTTGTCCGTTTACCACATCCAGTTGTTGGCTTAATGTACCGGGGGCAACTTGCTTACGATACGAACCACTTCCTAAAATCAGAGCACTCAATTTGTCTGAAAGATTAAAAGAGGCATTCATATTGGCTGTATACCGGTTTACAGAACTGGCTTTCGTCCAACTGGGATCATTGTAAAGGCTTAATGAAGCATACATACGCGCTTTCTCCGACCCCGTTGAGATACTGACGGAATGTGTTTGGACAATATTCTGATTGAAAAGAATATTAAACCAATCTGTATTCCGCATTTCAGCTTTTTCCAGATATGCATAACGCGCTTCGAGTGTATTGTCCAGCAGATAAGAATCCGTATTGGGATCATATGTATTTATCATCTGATACATCTTACCGTAAACGCCGCTATTAGCAGCACGTGCTGTCTCTGAAAACAGTAGCCAGCCTTTATCTTCCATCTCTTTGTATACATCCATTTGTTCCTGAGAATTCATGATATTGAACTCTGAATAGTGTGGAACCATACGATACGTGAGTTCTCCGGTGTAATTAATACTGCTAAGACCTGCCTGTCCGCGTTTGGTTGTGATAACCACTACACCGGCCATTGCTCTGGCACCATATATGGAAGTTGCCGAGCCGTCTTTAAGAATTTGGAAACTCTCTATGTCGTCTGCACTCAGACCCGATATGGCCGAACTGATTAATGTCACTGCATCTCCCGATGAAAGGTCGTCAGTGCTGACATCAACCGCATCCTCCATGATTACTCCGTCTACTACCCACAATGGTTTGGAATTACCATATATGGAAGTTGCACCACGTACCCGAATTTTGGGAGCCGTACCAAAAGTTCCTGAAACATTCTGTACAGATACCCCTGCCGAGCGTCCTTCCAACGAACGGCTTATATCCGGCATACCGTCTATACGGGCTTTGGATGCATCCACCTTATCGGCAGCTCCGGTAAACAAACGTTTATCTACTTTTGACATACCGGTTACTACTACTCCTTCAAGCATTTGAGCGTCCGATTCCATTGCAATTCTCAGATTGGGCTTTGCTTTCACTTCTTGAGGCTTTAACCCGACGTAGGTAATGTGAAGTTTGGCAGACAACGATATTCCTTTCAACAGGAATTTCCCGTCAATATCTGTGATAGTGCCTTGTTGGGTACCCTTTACCTGTACATTAGCTCCTATGACAGGCTCACCATCTTCTGCATAGACGACAATTCCACTCACATCAGTGTTTTGTGCCTGTATCCATTCTGTACATGCCAAAAACATACATAAATAAAACAGCAACAATGATTTTTTACTCATATAATAACTTTTTCTTTAGTGGAAATTTAAAAAAGGGATGTATTTGATGTAAACACATCCCTTTTTGTAGAAACATAACATTAGTTATTTAACCAGAAATTTACTGGTCTTCGTAGCCAACCTGGAAGTTAGAGAGAGAATATATATACCTTTTTCATAGGAATCCAGTTCTATTTTACTTGTATTCCCGGTGTTGAGTATTAATTGCCCGTTTCCGTTATAGATACGAATAATTTGGTAGTCTCCAATCAGACAAAGAGTACGGCCACTTATGTAATATCCGTTGTCCTCTGTCTCTACGTTTTGTACACCTACGTTCGGATCGTTTCCTGTCTTCTCAATCTTTGTAGAGTAGAGGTTGAAAGCTTGTGTACTAACGGGAGATTCAACCATATAACCGAAATAATAAAGCCCATCGGCCGGAACAGTTATACTACCGCTTGCTGTGGCCCTGTCACCGGAATTGTCATCACCGCTTGCTACTAATGTGGTGAAAGCATCCGGCATGTCTTTATCAGCCATATAAAGTCTTACATACTGTTCCGTGCTTTCAGGAGCAGTTGATTTAATGATAATACTATAATCAAAAGTAGCTTTGACAATGTCACCTTTCTTCAGGCTTATTACCGGAGCAACATAAGCACCCGGACATGGTTTATATGTCAAACCAGTATGAGCATCATCTCTGGTGACCTGGGTTTTCATAAATGTTTCATTATTTACCTTTGCAACTGTCCATTGTTCAAAATGGCTCACTGAAGGATAATAATGATACCATTCACTTTCCTTGTTGGCAAAATCTGCAATATACGGCTCTGTTTCTATGCTTAATCCGGTAGTAACAGGATTTTTGATTGTGAAGTAATCCATAAAGAGAGAGCTGCTTAATGTAGCAGTTGATGTACATTTCACCCCGATATAGTAATGCCCATTGGCAGGAATAGTGATTTGCTTCACTACTTTTTGATATTCTCTTCCCTGGACTAATGCCTTTTCGGCTTTGTATATGGACATTGTCATAGCTTCTGTTGTAGGAGCTTCACCTAAAAATACTTCAAAATCTTGTCCGTTCTTTTCAGGAGTAGATGTTCCGCTAATGTTTAAGTAAGTACGATAGAAGAACCCGAAGTCATACATTCCGGCAGGAATTTCGATACAGCCGGAGAATACCCAGTCGCCATCACCGGATGCAGTACCGGCATGGCGGATTCCTCCTGTTCCGGAATAGGCCGAATTGGCTGCTGTAAAGTTGTTGCCTGTTGCCCAACCACCATTGAATATCCATTGAGAACGTTCCAAGTCTGTTTCCAAATCCCCAAGATAAGGAATGGTTGCCGCCTCATAATGGATTACACTGTTTGAGGAGAACATTTTGTTGTTAAAGGCATCACAATCAGATGTTTCCTTTACTTCTCCCAAGAAGAAGTAAGTACCCGGAGTCGAAATATCGGCTTTTTTCTGGAAAGTATATTCTATCGTAGCTCCCGGTTCTATGGTTCCTGTGTAGGTTTCGGAAACTGTCTGAACAGCTTTATCCGCCTCGCTTCCGTCTTTATAGACAAAAAAACTTAAAGGAACATTCGATATTGCTTTGGCACCATGATTCATAAACGACACAATGATGTCAGCATTTGTCAGATAGAACCCGTCTTTCGCAGAAGAACCAACCGCGTTGATGGCCATATCGTTGTCTTGATCCAAGCGTACATCATCCAGGATAATATCACGTCCGCTACCATCGTTATAAAATGCCAGATAATAATTACCAGCTTCCTCTATATCGAGCAACACATATCCTTGCTTATAGTATTTAACATTATCAATAGGAAGTGTAGCCAAAGGTGTTCCTTCCTTGAAGTCGCTATAAGAATCGGTCTTACCTAAGTATACTTTCAGATTGGAAACACCGCTGGCATATAATGTAGCATAATAGAAAGAGAGGCGTACTTTACCTTTAGGCATCGTGACGGCTGGTGAAATCAACCAATCGTTATGAGTGATTCCACTGAAAGAGTTGATATATGCTGCATACTGTCCTTCTTTGGCAAAAGTAGCTCCTCCGCTGGTAACCTGTGTTACCTCCCAATACACATTATCCTTTTCGGGATTGTAACAGATCCAGTTTTTCCAATTTTCTTCCGGTTCAAAACCCATTTTGTACGGGAATCCTGCTGCTTCATACACTTGTACTGTGGCAGCTGTTTCGTCATTACCCTTGTCACCGTCTTCTGCCAGTGCACTCCATACTTTTAGTTCATTAGCTCCCAGTTGACTAAAGTCAGCTTTCGTTTCAAAGGTATAATCTATTTTCTGACCTACGGATAGTGCCGCAATCACGCCGTCTATTACCACCCCATCATTCAACCGGTAATGAACAGGAATATTTTGCAAATCATCTTTACCGATGTTCATAAACGTAGCCGTAACGGTAACCGAATTGTTTTTCATCATGGCATTGGCATAAGGAGAAACGATTTTCTGCGCAACTACATCATTATAGGGATCACAGATTTCTATATTGCGCATCAATAGTTGTGAACCGGCAACGCTTGCTGTGAGTCCAAGAGAATATTTACCCAGTTCATTTACATCAATCGTAAAACCTCCTTTTGCCCATTCATACGGCGAAGCCAGCAGTCGCGCTGATGTACCTGTCGGTTCATACTTACTGTAATCGAAATTACCAAGAGAAGCAGTTACCGTGAAACTTTCCCCACACTGGTATTCAAAATTGATACGTACCTTTCCTTGGGGTAACGTAATACAATTACTTGCCAAAATAGCAGATTGCCCCATGTATGGAGAGTATAACCAGCAGTTTTGTACATTTTCCTCATCAGCCCCAAGCCATTTCCAATAAGCGTTCCGTCTACCTTCGGTTGCTGAACTGCGGAGATTTTCCTGTGCATTTTCTATTGTCATCTTATATGGATACTCCATAGAGGTAGTAATAACAACAGTAGCAGACAATGTATCATTAAATAGATTGGCATCGTTAGAAGCTTCTACCCACGTTTTAATAGTATAAACACTGTCTATATTTTGACGTGGCTCTGTAAATTTTATCTTTTCTGTGAATGAGCATTGCTTTTCTTCACCACTGCTCAATGCTTCATTTATATTTTGTATGACAATCGGATTCTTATCAACTTGATAGCATAGTTTATAAGCAGGTGAAGCTGCTCCCGTATTTTTTACCGTCACCTTCAATGCTTGTTCCAGCCTGCAGCCATTCTCGATTCCATCAATAGAAGAGAGAGCTACATCAGGAGATGGAGTTTGAGTCATCTTAATATTATCCAGATAAAGCTTGTTGGCTAAGAAACTACCTGTCGCATTCAGAGCATGTCCGAAATCCCAAAATGCAATATATACTTTCTGGCCTGCATATTTACTCATATCAATCGTATAATTGCCCCATGGCAAAACTCCTTTAGGAATAATGCTGAAAACGGTCTCTTTGAAACTGACCGAATCATTACCGGCGGTGGAGACCAGTACCTTTAGTTCGTAGGGGTTAACGTCTTTAAGGCCGTTATACGCACCGTTGGCTCCCAACATGAAACTCAAGTATTCATTGTTTCCTACTGTGATTTGCGGTGTAATTAGCCAATTGCTTGTCCATAATGCAGAGAGACCTGCACCTGAACTTGTAGACTGAGCAGCTTTTCCACCTTTATAACCGGTCACAAAGGTATTAATGTCCTTGTTATTCACCTGTTCCCATTTAGGGTAGCTGAGCAGGGAATATTCAATACAACGTGTTTCCCAACCTTTCGGTGGAAATTGATCACCCTCAAAATCCTCGTTCAACGATTGTGCGTACGTCGTGGCGACAACAATCAAAAGGAGATGCACAAATAGTAATACTTTTTTCATTTGAATTGTATTTGGAGATTAATAATTGTTATTTGACACACAGGAGCGCCATCTAACTTTCACGATAACAAAAAAGAAGATTTTTGATTTATTATCATAATATAATTCCCTGCATTGACTACTTTACTATTTCAAATCAAAAATAATGTACTACTGCATACTCTATTATTTAATTGATAAACAGACTCTTGCATTTCCTTTGTAAAACCTTCTTTTTTTGCTTTTTGTGAGAAAAAGCAACTATAACTTTAAAAAGAGCACGTCAAAATTGGTTAATATATAGCATATTATTATCTTTGTAATGGATATAAAATCAATTAGCATAATGCATAAGATTCTTATAATCGCTTTATCCATACTATGTATCGTTGAAAAGGTTTTTTCACAATCACCTATTCCTGCTAAAGGAATTGAGAATATATTAAACCAATCGAGAGAGTATGTTTCACAGCCTTATTTCACCGATACGATACTGGTAAAAAGAATCGATTCTTTAATGCATAGTACATACTCGGGAGAGGAAACTTTTAAAACGGTATTTCAGGTAGGATTGTCATTGTGCAATATAAACCGCAAAGAAGAAGCTGTAAAGTATCTGAGCTATTGTTTATCGGTGATAAAAGACGTATTTCCTGAGATACCCCGTAATTCACTTCCTACTTACATCCATATTATGAATCAGACAGGACTTTCTTATAATTATATGAGATTGACCGATCTGGCAATGAACTACTACACGAAAGCATTGGACATCGCCCAAAAAAATAACCTGAATGAAGAGGAGGCAATACTTTGTAATAATATTGCTTCTATATTTCAGACTCAAAAGAAATATGACGAATCGGATTCTTTATTCAAAAGAGCTATTATTATCAACGAAGAACTAAAAGTTCCTCAAAGACTGTTTGTTAATTACAATAACCTCTCTGTGAACTATGCCCATAAAAAAGATTATAATAAAGCACTTGAATATGCTTTCTTAGCTGTACATCAGCTGGATGCTGCCAGAGATTCCGATATGATCATACTGATGCAACGAAACATTGGCTCTATCTATTTGAAACAGAAAGAGCCCCGGATGGCATTGCAGTTGTTGAAGCAGGTAGAGGATTATCAGTTGAAGCATCATCAGGAATACTATTTGACAGGAACTTATCTGATAATGACCAATGTATATAATTTATTGGAACAAAAAGAGATGGTTGGTAGCTATTTGAAGAAAGCGCTCGCCCTGTCTGATGAATATAATAATGTATATGATAAAAAGGTATTGCTTGCCGAACTTTCTAAGTATTATGCAAATATAGGACAACATCGAACGGCTTTTGAAATGTTAAAACAGTCTATGGCATTAAAAGACTCCCTATATAACTCGGAAGAGGAAGAAAGAACGAGAAACTTATCGGGTGCTTATGATGAGGAACGCATGCTACAGGAAAAGTTGATTCGGATAGAGAACAACCACGCAGTTGTGATGCAGAAGGTATATATAATGGTGTTTTCCGGAGTAATACTTTTGGTTGTTATAGCCGTATGTACGATTTATTGGCTCAAAAAGCAGAAGAAAAAGACGAGAAGAGCATTGTGTGATTACGCCCGGCAGAAACGCGATCAGATGGAACGGCAAGAGGGAAAAATAATCTCTTTGCTGAATAACCTGGAACAGCTGAAGTTAGAATTGGAACAAAATGAACGCAAACAGATGTCCTACTCATTACAAGACACTAAGAACAAAGAGTTCATCGCACAACTAACCGATCGCCTGAAGCAATTGTTATTGGACATGAATCCTAAAGAAACACAAGTAAAAAAACAGATACGTGATATTATTTCGCAACTAAACCAGATTGACAGTAACAATATATTGCAAGATTTCCGGGATTCATTTGAAAGTATTCATCATCATTTCTATGAGAACTTAAACGAAGAATATCCTACTATTACAATGAAAGAAATGCGCTTGTGTGCCTTGCTACGATTAGGCTTGTCTACAAAGGAAATTGCCGATATTACTTTCAAAGAGGTACGAAGTGTAGAGTCTGCACGCAACCGCCTACGTAAAAAACTGCAAATCTCCCAAACGGAAGACTTGCAGAAGTTTTTGATGAATTTTTAAGCTATACACTTATTGGAATCTGACTATTCTACGGTAGCACCACCTTCACCTTTTATCCAGTTGGTGACTGTGGCACTGGAAGAAATTTCTTTCCGCATGAAAGTCAATGTAATATCATAAGATATGCCTGCCCGAAATTCATTACCAGTGGTTGAAGTTACTTTAGATACATTCAACTCTCCATGATTAGTGACAACTGTAAGGCTTAATTCAGCATCACCTGTAATTGGAGCAATCATTACAGACCCTCCTGCCCTTACCGCCTTATCCTTAGGGATGGGTACTCCATTCCCGGCAGTTGCATTTAAAGCATAAAGATTCTGAGTTTCGCTTACTGTTAATGTTCTACTCTTCAAATCGAATCCTACAGGTAGTTGAATACCGTTCAATTGAATCACACGGACATCATCCATATCATCTTCGGGTATGCTTTCGCCTTTTTGTATATAAAAAGTAAGCTGCGTAAGTGCATGGCTGAATGCCAGCGAAGGAGCAGCACTACTTTTGGTACCGAAAATTTCGTTAGAAACCAGTACATCTGTACTTCCGTCTGCCTCAATCTTACCAAAGGTATAAAGCTGTCCGGTTACTTTTCCAATGGGAGAGAATGCCTTCATAAAGGTTTTACCACCATCGGCAAGGTAATACTGTTCGTTTTTGAGAACAACAGCGGAACCTTTTGTCGGAGAAGCAATGATAGATTCCTTGGTATCGGTAGACCAGGAAGGAGAGGCATCGCTATAGGTGGTAGCATCTGAAGTAGTTTCCCAACCTAAAATAGTTGCAGAAAAGGGGGCGTTCTCACCAATTGCTGCACGTGACTGGGTTATCGTTCTTTGCACTTCTGCGCTAAGATGAATTTCTTTAGGGTAGGAATGAGACATAGCACTATCAGTCTCTGTATCTATGATTGTACAGCTTGCTAATAGTGCTATGATGGATATTAAGAAGGGGGTCTTAATCATTCGATAATTATCCAACAGTACCAGAACCAGAACCGGTAGCCCATTCAGTAACAGAAGCACTAGTAGAAATCTCATCTCTAAATGTAAGAGTTACAGTATATGCAACGCCTTTACCATCAGCATGTTCCGCTACTGAAGATAGAGTTACCTCAACACTGGAATATGTTTTCTTATTTGTTACCACCTTAATATTAAATTTTCCACTAATAGGTTTTACCATTACAGCAGTACTAGCTGTTTCTTCAGTAGTAGTAATAGCATCGGTGAAAATAATAGGTACCTCCACCTCTTGTGCTGTCCCAAAAAGAACTTCATTAGTACCAAGATTTATCTTTTCCGGAACACTCATACCCAATAAATGAATAGAGGTCAATTTTACATCATTTGCTAATCCAACTCCGGCCTTTACTTTAAAAATCAATTTCGTTAATGGATGGGCAAAGGTCAAAGCACCAGCAGGTGTCGTTTTATCACCATATACGGCAGCAGTAGTCATCAAAATATCGACTGAACCATCTTTTTTATCTAAAGCATAAGTAGAAGTTTGAGCTTCTTGAGTAGCAGTTGCTCCATCTACATAGAAAGCTTTCATATAAGTTTTATAGCCATCTTCTGTACTATAGTACTTTCCTGGTACAGTTATAGAAGGTGTATTACCAGAAGTGTTTATATCACTGGACGTTGCATTCCATGAGGGTTCTGTTGCGAATTCAGTCATTTCAGTATTACTTTCCCAGCCTAATACAATAGCTTTAAATTTGTTACCATCTTCTATAGCAGCCCGCGTTACCCCAGTTGTTGTTTCCACTCCTGCGCTCAATTGAATCGCTACCGGTTCCCCATTATCAACTACATCAATGCCCTCTACTTCTGTGTTTGAACAACTTGCCATCATTCCCAATGCCAATGCTGAAAAGATAAATGTCTTCATACTTTTTGTCTTTAAAAGTTTATATTATTGTTTTATTTGTTTCTTATATCACACTACCATTTCCTGTTTCTATCACCCAGCTAACTACTGTAGCAGTCATACCTATTTTCAATAAGTTGAATGTCACCTCTGCAGGTGCTTCGGTTTGTACTTCTTTTATAACCTGAGTGATATCTGTCGTTATTGTTTCTTTTTCTTCATTCTCATATGTAAAACTCATTTCCAAGATAGTCTTTCCTTCTACACCAGCTCTTGTAGTACTGATTTCATGCAGGAGAGGCAATAACATTTTTCCTTCAAAACAGACTCTGTCTTCCTTGTATACCGGTATCAAATCATGGTAGTACTCGGAAGTAGAGTAAGCAGCAGTTTCCATAGTGAACAACTTCAACGAATTGATCATCCCGATAAGATGTGCCTCAGCCTGTTTCACTTTCTTACTTGTTGGCATCTCAAAACAGGCTTTCAATACCAAAGGATGAGGTGAGAGCACTACTAACGGCCCGTTCGTCTCGGTGACATTAAATTCTGCCACAGAAGAAAACATCATTTCCGGATGCATTACATCACCATTCACTCCCGGCTCTAATAACTCTATCGCTGCATCTTCCGCCACATCCATATTACTGAACTTCACATTGGGATCTGCTTTGTCCATACTAAGCAATAGCAGTTTATATTTACCAGGCAACAAATCATTGATATAAACATCATCGCCAACTTCTCTTGAAAAAGGTTTCAAAGAACGACTTTCCGGATAAAACACCAACCATTCTCCTTCCGGCTTACTATATTTCCCCCAATTGACTTTGACATGAACCGTACCATCGGGTACTCTCTCAACGTCATCCTCAATAGGACGAAAAGAACAAGATGAAAGCAACAGGATTATTCCTTCACACAGTACAAAACACAGCACTTTCCATGAAGAAGATTTTCTTACTTTTTCCATCTTCTGTTTCTTTTGATGCAACAAATATAGAAGATGAAAATAAACTAAAACAATACTTAGATAACTATTTTAGGGCACTGGAAGGGTTCGTGAAACGATTGGAAGTTTTTTGCAAGTTTGGGGGTTCTCTATTCGCGAGACTTCTATCGTTTTACACTAATAAGCCACACTAAAGAACATTTTACTTTTGTAGGTCCGATGTAAACAATACGGCGCGTGTCTTTCCAAGTTAGTTCTCCCTGGTCCGAAAGGTAGGTGTGAAAGTCAGTAGTCAGACAGCCTACCCCCAAGCTGAACTCCAACGAAAAATGGCGGCCTATGCGCCGGGTATATCCATAACTAAGACCACCGGCAGCATAATACTTTCCCCGATAACCTGTTGTTTCGCCAAACTGAAAGTCATAATTACCGCCTTCGGCGTACAATCCGAAGAAATGGCCGATCAAGGGATCACGCGTGCGACGATTGCCTAACCAACAACGTCCTTCAATGCCACCGGATACTAACTGATAGCAGAAATTACGCTCATTATTCAACCACCAAGGGCATTTGTATTCGGCATTCACTGACCAACGACGTCCCAAGGGTATCTCCAACTCAAGATTCGGGGCTAAAGCAATGTCATAAAGCAGATTGTTTTTGAATGCGAGAATCGTCTTTCGCCGCTTCGGAGTAATTAAAACCGGTCCGGCGTCCTCCGGTTCTATAGATTCTGTCAGAAGAGCCGGAGACTGTTGTCCGACAGTCGATGCAAAGCCGGATACAGGTTCTACCCCGTTCAACGGAGCTACCAAATCGGCATAATTCCAGCTCACCTGTATCTCCGTCCGGTGTAAGCGAGGTAAAAGCGATTCCTGAATATACGTATAGGGTTTCTGGCCGTTAAGATATTGCAAAAGCTTTTCACACTTTGCCGGATCATAATGATGATAATCTATCAGACGCAACACATCTTCCTGATCAGGAACTCCCGGATCGGACGCTATCAAAGTACGCCAATCCATCCAATCTGTCTCTTTACGACAGAGTACAAACTTAGTATGCAGACGGGGATAACGTTCGTTTATATAATCTCTCACTGCCTCGGCACGCCGTGCAGCCAACCAGGCATTGAATTTCAGACTGCCTTCCGGCACTATCAATGAAGTTATTATCAAAGAATCGGGATGTGCCGTTTCCAAAGAATCGGCCAAAAGAGCATCAAGGGTAGCAATCGTTTCACTATTATCCAGATAATCCGGATCTATCTCATCTTGATTGAAAGAGAAATAAATATAACTACTTCTTACCGTATCCTTCTTTACAATAGGACGAGTGCCCTGAGCATAGTTTGCCCCGGGTATCATAAGAAGTAATCCTAAAATAGATATGATGCAGATACGGCTTTTCATAACAACACATTAAACAGGTAGCAAATATAGAAAAGAGATTCCAGAATAAAGCAGAATCAATACTAAATCTGAGAAAGAATGTCTCATACAGTGAAATGATTGACAGATATTTGCAACTCCGGAGTACTTCCCACACGAGGAGATATGACAGGCGATGCTGATTATTGCAATGCAGGTCAGCACTCATTTTCACAGCAGGCAGAGGGATGGCAGCAACAATCGTCGTCCATTCTACGAAAATCCGCATAAGCCCGTGTTTCATCTGATGATAACAGCATTTGTCATTACTGCCTCTGCCTTCCCCGGTATGGATAAAACCTTATCTCGTAGAGTAACGTATGGTTCTCCGGTACAGGGCCGACGCATTAAATAAATTACTATTGCATATGTACTTTTCTTATTGTTATTTAATTGAATATTAATTGTTT
>NZ_CAXSVC010000024.1:0-100939 GCF_964240755.1 Bacteroides sp. HPS0048
CATTCAGATAGGTGCAAAAGTCGCGCAAAAAGGTTTCCAGAAATACCATATATATTTTACGTTGTTTGCAAAACCTAAAGGTTGTTTTACCAAGATATTTAAGAAAGATTCCTTTTAGGGGAGACATTTTGCCATCAGTAAATACCACCGCAAAAGTTTTATTCTCAATATCAACATCAAATTTATCTCTCTTTTTTTAATATTAACGAGCCTCCAGGTTGGCTCAGCCATAGAAATATCATTCTTATTGAAATTATGAGCTAATGGTTCACAAATGCCACATCTATCCGGAAGAATTATTCCATCATTATAACTAATTAAAAACTCAACGACTTTCTTTGAATACTCGTTGGTAATAGTATCCCAAACCGAATCAAAAAAATATCATACTCTTTTTCTGTAAAAGTCCAGTCTTTTATAAACTCTGCAAATCTTGGATCTGTAAAATCCTCTCTTGTTTTAATCTGAAGACAAATATTTTTGTAATCAAAATTCCCCATAACTTATTAATTTTATTGTGGTTTAATATCACTTCTTCTTATAATTTCTTTAGTTGGTATATTACCAGATGCATGAATCCTTTTTCCTGTTATTATCGTGAAATCTTTACCAGCACCTGCAGCAATTCAACACAGAATTATGCTTCATCAATATTTAAAGCTTGTTCACCCTAGATATATAATAATAGAAAAAAACGATAAAAGTACTGTCTTCATGTCAGTAATTCACCTCTATCTCTGAGAAAAAAGTCACTGCCTCCCAGTTCTACTAATAACAGGGGAATCACTATAAACAGAAAATTTAAGAAATTTTCCTCTCCACTCTTGTTACAGCTCATTAGTTACTTTTAGAATAGATACCTCTATTGCACTTGTAGAAAAATCTACAAATGTTAATCTCGTATTCAGTCTGTGTTGTCCGAATATATTGTCTCTAAAATTAAGATAATATTTACTCTATCAATCTTAATACAATATTTTATTTATTATCCATTCGGCTTCTCTTGATTCTCGTTTCGCATAATATCCCATTTCCATAGAAATTATTTTCAACACGGAAGAATCTATATTAATAATTTCTTCTAAAGAAAGAACTCTATAATCGTCCTCATTTATATCAGTTTCCATTCCTGAAAATTCCCATGCTCCATCTTCTTCGTAATGGTATACATATAATATGGGACTATTTTTATTTAGAATATATTTTGTTGTAAAAACTGCTGTGTTCAAATTATTTACAAAATCTTTTTTACTCATTTTACCTGTTTCCTTTCTTTAAATTTTCTTCTTTTGAAAGAACTTGCATATTATAATTTTCATTTGATCCCCCTTTTGATCGTGGCTCAACATGATCTATCTCAGCTTGATTCATATCAGCATTCTTCCCCTTTATGCCCTTAGAAGGAGGATTCAATCTTCTACCATCTCCATCACTCCGTAATTCTCCACCATTTTGTTGCCTATTAGCTTCTAATATTCTCTTACGTTGAGATGGCGTTGTTTTCTTCCCTGGACCCGCATTTTTAGGATTTCGAATATCAATATATTTTCCAGCTTTTACAACATCAGATCCTTTATCAACAGCCTTTGCAACATCAACTGCTTTATCTATAGCACGAACACCTTTTATTGCAGCTCCCGCTCCACCCGGAATCACAGGTAAAGCAACAGCAGCGGCATCAAGCACTATCCCTACTCCATCAACAATTGCCCCAACAATATTACCACCTTGTACATTGCTAACAAAACTTTCAACACCGGTGACAAGGCTAAAAATATCCCATGCCGATTCTACATATTTCCCCGTCGGATCTTTATATCTCACCGGATTATTCAATGCATATACATACGGACTCACCGAATAGTACTCCTCGCACAACGGGTCTACCTGATTAAAACGGTTCATGATGGCATACATTGTACGCGCGCCAAAGTAATATTCATCCAAGTAATTCGTACTCATGAATTCTTTGCCACCCAAACCAAACGGATAAGTCGGGTAAGGTTTTAAATCCATTATACCGGATGGGTAATAGTTCGGATACATCAAAGCGTTCCTACTACCTACTTTGCGTTGCCATGTACAGCCAATGTGATCTTTAGTAGTGTAATACGTGGTATGATCCGGGGAATCATAAAAATTCAAATGACCATCCGATGTGGTGACCCGCCGGAGCTTTTTCGACTGATAATAATAGTCTTCACTCCAGTCATTAATTCCGGTAATATAGGGGTCAGTGTTGTTTACCACCGTATCTAAAGGGGTCGTCGGTTTAATAGGGTAAGAACCATAAGAATCACGCACCTTGCGGCCATCCGCCATATAGGAGAACGTGAGGAGGTTTCCATCAGTGAAAGCAACTACCTCCGGGAGATTCAGGATATTATTCTTGATCTTTCCAATCCGATTATCAAGGTTCTTCACTAAATTACCATTGCTGTCGTAGAAATATTCAACATCAGCATTTTGGTCATCAAGATAACGAAGATTGTAATAACCAACAGAGCGCCTTTCATCGGTTGCAGACTGAATTTGATTACCATGATACTTAATAGCCAATTTGGTTGTGTAATCAGGGTAAAAGTCCTCAAAGACACGCTGGTAGGTAAGTAGATTCCCCATTTTATCGTATGTAAAATTCTCCCCGTGTTCCGTCGGCCTACCGTCCATCTTATATCTGCGGGTACTCAGCAAACGATTGAGTCCGTCGTAAGTAAAACGAGCGACCGGAATTGTATTTACCGAATTTGACAGACAGGGAATATTACCGTTATATAAAGGAGACACTCCTTGCGGAAGATCTTCATTGTAGTAAATCTTCTCTCTCATGCCCGGTTCGTTGATCTCCGTAGGCCACCCCCTGACATTGTATTTATAACTTGCCGTATCAGCGTGATTGTGGATCAACTTTGTTTCTAAAACGTCCTACCTCGTCATACCGATAATCTGCCATCAATACACGGGGATCACTGTCGAATGTATGATACAATTTTGATACACGCCCGGCAGGGTCATACTCATATTCATACGTGGTTGCATGGCTGGCAACTCCTGTCGAGCCGGAAGCAGCGTCCGGATAAATACTTGTATGTTCCTTACGAACAGAAACAGGCTGATCGGTAAAATTGTAATTAGTGAAGGTATAGTTCTTGAAACCAAAAGTGGAATTTGCCGTACGCTGCGCTTCACGACCCCGCCGGTCGTAATAGTAGGCGATGTAGTCCTTTTTAGAGGGATCATTCAATAGTGCGACAACCTGCCCGGTAAGTTTCCCGTACGAGGACTTTGGCGAGGACGCAAAAGAGGAATAATAACCCGGGCGGTTTTGAGAACCGATAAACTCACTAAAGATATTGGTATAGTCATAGTCGTCATAATAGTTAATAATCAGTGGGGTGCATCGGAGGCTGATTTGTGATACCGAAGAATACCCGTAATTTTCCATAGGTGTTTGAGCCCCTGTATATCCAACAGATAGTACCTTATTCTGACAGAATGTTATCCAGTATTGGTGACTACTGGGTGATTTTAAGAATCCCCAGATAACCTGTCGCCCCAAGTGATCATATTGATAAGACTGCCACCGTTTCACCTCTCTGTCGTTGCCGTCTTGCTTAAGCACCATGCGGTCGGACTTGTCATAGACGTAGTAGATCGGTGCGCAGCCCGGAAGTTTCTTTTCGATACAACGGTCCCTTCCGTCATACCGGTATATGTATCCATACAATTGGATAGGTTCGCTCTGACTGCAAAGCCAGTTTCCTACGGCGGTAAGCGCATCGGCGGCGGAAGGGGGGAGGACGACTCGTTTGCGCCCTCTGTCGTCATAAACGATATAGGTGTCATGGGCAACGGTTCCATTCATTTGGCGGGTTAAAACTAAACGTCCGGAAGAATCAGAAAAAGTGTAAGTGATATGTCCATCCTCATCCGTGACTTGGGTGATGGTTAGCTCGCCGGGTGTATAATTGCCGGAACGGGTAAGCTTTATATCACGATCCAGCTCTTCCACCTGGTAATAGGAGCAGGACAGAACCCCCGACGCTTTGTTGACCAGGTAGGCATATTTCACCGCCTTTCCGTTCTCTTGCCAGGTCTGTCCGGGGCCATATGCTTCACGGACTCGGTTCAACTCGGAGTTTTCGTATACCGTGTAATGATAGGGATTGGCATCCGCATAAAAATCAGTATTCCCGGCGGGACGGGGAAGGAACTCCATCGTTTTCCGGAAAAAGCCATCATAGCCAATGGGAGTCTGCAGGTCTTTTCCTTGTGGGGTGGCACCTACTTCCAGTGTTTCATATTCCAGGCCGAAAGAGTCGTAGTATGTTACTGTCTCGCGTGAACGGCTACCGTCCTCCTCTGTCATCAGATGAGTTTGCACATAATGTTTGTGTTTGTTCTGAGCCTTTAGCAGAGAAGGCAGAGACAGGGATATGCACAAAAGTAGAAGTGTAAAATGAATGGTTCGATTCATGTTGATTTACTTTTATTGATTATACTTTTATACTATAGATGATAACCGGGAGTATTGTATGTGAATGTGGAAATAGTCTTTTCAACTCCATCTTCAAGGATATACGAACGAATAAGACGTCCCCAGTAATCATACTCAAAATAGGTATTAACTCCATCGGCACCTCTGATGGAGGAAACTCCTATCAAGGGCCGATAGGTATATAAGGTGGTATGCGGGAGGCTGGTGCCGGATAAGGCGAAGACATCGGGCTGCCCTTGTGCTTCCAACTGTGTAAGCCATGCCTGATCTTTATTGAGTGCGGAAAGTACCTTGGCAATATTGGCATTTTCTACTTTAAAGACAGGATACTGATTGTAATACGACCAAAGATAGCTGGTGTAAATCTTGCCATCGGAAGTGACCGAACTGATATTTCCAAAATCATTATAGGTGTATTTGAGGCGATCTTCGTATTGGGATAATGTTGGGTTCCAAGCTTGAACGGCGTAAATATTGAGCCCCGCATATACATTCCTTAAAGAGGTCGTATCTTTTCCGCAAACGCGTTTATAAACCAGTAATTTATTGATCGCATTGCATGACAGTAGAAAGTCTTGCCCCAAATTTATTGTTATATTCTTCTTTGCCTCTTCAGGATATATAAACTGTTCCATAATCTCACTGTTGCCGGTTCGGGTTCGGGTCCATAGTGGATTTAAGTGGTTGGTTGCATAAAGTGTACCTCCTCCATTTAACTCTGCATCAAATCCATCGTATACATTACTACTGTCGGGATGATAAACATGCTCGCGAGTCAGGATGCTTGTATCGCCTGTATCCGAAAAACGGGTGGTGCGTTCACGCTTCAAACGGGAAGCGCCTCGTTCTTTCATCCACGTATAATCTTTATATAATTCTTGAGGACGACTATCATACTCCTGAACGTTACAAACACGAGTCTTATAAGGCCGTCCAAAAACAACTGCGAAAGTATAATCATTATCCTCTTTGAATGGCTTTTGGTAAATGGAATATTCGTATTCGTGCTTTTCTACCAACGTATCTCCGCTGTATATCTCTTTCTTGATAAGGTGTCCATAGCGTAAAGCATCTTCGCCTTTGTCGGGATCAAAGGGTTTTGAAATATCCTGGCGAACTTGTCTCGGAGAGAAAGGATCCTGCGGAATGCCACCATATAAATCCCACTCAGGAGCACTGAAATGATAGTCTGTACGAATTTCTGCTCCATCGGCGATCACTCGTTCCCTCACATAAGGATAAATCACTGAATTACCATTGCCGAACGAGATATTGGAAACAGGAGTCGCGCCCCATGTATGTGTGCGACAAAGATTTCTTTCGCCGAGATGGCCAATAGTCAGTCGCTCTTGTTCCGTACAATAATCTCGTTGAGTTACTGCTACCTTAGCTACACCAAGTCCGGTACCGTCATTGCCATATTTTCCTTCCGGAGCAGAAAGACCATACTGAAAATAACGAACTCTGGAAAGGCCACCATGCATATCGCTCTCTCTGATCATGCTTACCCGCAGTCCTCCTGCCAAATAGACTTTCTTTTGGTAATTCGCAGCACCGCTGAATACCTTTCCGTACCGATTGGCTTCATAACTGAAGTTTGTACGTACTCCCTCCGGTGAGAAGATATCGGTTAGGACACCTGTTTTCATATGGTATTCATTGCATTCGCGGGCACTATCTCCATAATGGAAGTAATAATCGTCGTTTACGTAATAACGGCCGTAGGGAATAAAGAGCCGGGTGCCGTTGTTTAATTCATGCTGACCATTATAATATCCCCAATGATCCATTGCCAAGCTGGATACAGGCTGAACATTATCAGGTTTATCATATAAAAAAGAGTATAAACGGCGCTCGGGATCTCTACCGGCAGTAACAGCGATTGAATCTAATTTTGTGAGTTCCGTGTATGCATTGTACCGGGAGATATAGAATTGAAATTTCCGGATAATACTTCCGTCTCTTGACTTGACTGTAATGGTACTTAGGTTGTCTTCCGGGTCCTGCTCAAATAAAACGATACCTCCGTCAAAGTCAATACGCGTTAGCTTGCGTTCGTCCACAAAGTCGGAATCGTAAGGGTTGAAAATCGCATATTCCCGTTCGCTGGGATAAGATGAATTGAGTATCTCGACTTTTCCATCTGTGATATTTCCATAATAGACCCGGCCTCTTTGCTTGATTAGTAGTCTATAGCCTCCATAATAATTAGAACGGGGCATAGGGACATTCACACTGTCCGGACGACGTAAGAAAGTGTTCTCTTTTATTGGAAACCAAGTAGGATCAGATACAGAGCTTCTGCCGCTGCCAACATTATATTCCATTTTATCTTCCAATACAACATAATCGGAAGAATAGCTGGGGTTGATTCGCTTTCGCTGTAAATCACTGTAGTTGAATGATATACACGCTCTTGTCTGACGGGAATTAATGCTCTTACACAGCCAGCGGGTATTATAATTTCCGGTCTTCTCCGTATATCCGTCCATTTCTCCACCAAACTCATACCAGACACCATTTTCGTCCTCTATATCGACACCATTTTCGCCAATAAGTTCCCAACCGGAAATTTTTAGAGGCGTATACGGATAGATACCAAAGCCTGCATTGTACGGAGCATTGTTGTATCCCGTATATTTTACTCCTAAATAAAAAGTACCACTTCGGTTAGGTAATTTATAATAGAAATGATCGGGTTCGCTGTCACAATCCTTATCTTCAATTCGTCTGAAGAAGCGGGTTAGTTCATCGGAGTTACTGTTATTTTTGTTTTTAAGATATTCCAAGGTTCTGTATCCTCCGCGTTTTGCGTCATCCGGAATACCTTTGATTTCCCGCATGACGGAAGGCTCGGCATTTAATGTCCAGTTTGTACCCACCCAGCCGCTTAACTGATGGAGTTTAATTCCGGCAGAATGATAGGTCAAAGTGATAGGAAGCTCTAAATCGCCGGCTTTAATGGTATACAGCGGAATGGTGATATCGGCCAATCCTGTACTATGATTAACCGGATAGCAAATATATTTTTGTACAGCCGCCGCTTCCGGAGAGACAGGTGAAATCTGAGGTTGGGAGATTTTGATGGGATTATCGGCAGAGACTGTTTCGCAGAATCCTATACAGACGAACAATAAAAGAGTGGCGGTTTGATAAAGGCTTGATAAATTTTTCATAATAGTATTTGAATATAGTGGTCGGTACTCAGATTTTCTCGCCATAGACTTTGCCATTGACAATCAGACGTAATACATAGCGCTCTGATAGCAAAGAATCAATAGCGATGGACTCACGATATTGCCCCGGACGCAATGCTTTCTTCGGGTAAATAGCCAACAGTTCACCCTGAACAGTATATAAGGCCATCTCAACCTCGCAGGAAGTATTCAGCATATATTCTACAACCAGATTATTGCTTTCCTGATAGAATTTACATTTTCCCATCGCATCCTCTAATGAGAATGAGCCATTACGGGATCTATTCTTTCCCGACTGCCGTTGTGTAAGTGTCTCTTCACGCTTCTGCCGATTCTCCGTATCTTCATTCAATGTATAATATTGGTCAACCGGAGGATAGTAGAAAGCAGTCTGAAAATGAGGAATGGGAACACTGTGGCGGATTAGGGTGTTTTCCACTGTCTCTACTATCGGATAACGATAGCCTGAAGCGTACCAACTATAAGTATCGGTCTGTGTAACAAGTGTGTCTGTGTTGATGCGATATGAGATACTGTCCGGAGTGAAACGGCGTAACCACAAGGTGGAGTCTTCTGCCATTACGGATTCGTTGCTCAGGTTCAGATCTTGTACAAACCGTCGTTCTGTATGTATCCGTAATACATCAGGAATAGTATCTCCGGCTATGATCAGGGTTCCTGTTGCATCCACCGAAACGGTGGTTTTGCCCAATAGTTCCATGCCATAGGCATGTTGGTATTCACCGGTATAGCCAAAGTAACTTTCGAAGTGACTACCCAATTGTATGGGATATACGGCCAGAAGTTCAGGATGAATTGCTTTTTGGTAGGTTGATATATTTTCGACTTCGGTTTTCCATAGAGAATCTCCTGCCACACGATAAGTGTATCGGGTTCGATGTTCTGTGCCTGTCAATAGAGAATCATTGCCGGTATAGATCAGCTCATACTGTTCGTCTACAGGAGTCAGGTGGTCGAATTGCCATACTTTTCCCGTACCGCTTTCTCCCGGAGGAAGAAAGCGAATTTCCTGTTTATAGATTTTGTCACCTACCCGGGGGAGGGTGGTCGATTTGTGAAAGAGGGTTTGTGCATGTGAACCGAATAAGTAAAGGCAGAACAAACACATAAATAAAATCTTTTTCATGTGGGAATTATTAATTTTATATTCATAATCATATAAAAAAGGAAGAAAATCTATTAGCCGGATATAGAGATCAGAAGGTCAATAGAAATAAGGTTATGAAAAATGTTATATTGCTGAAAATTAGATTATTACAAAGGTGTACACTCTTGTATGACATAAGTGTACACTTTTGTTGTATAAGAATGTACACTTTTGCATGGTAATAATGTACATTCTTGCATATCTCTTGTCAAAACGCGTGTCGCAAGTCTTATTTGTGTTGTTTCACCATGCGGATAGTGCCGTCTTCGTTATGATATAACTTATCTGCGCAAATAGAACGTAACGCAGGATTGTTGGATAAGGATATCGTGTGATAGAAAGCAAACCACTCCCCTTTGTACTCTACGATAGAACCTTGATTGGTAAAGCAATCGGAAGGTTCCATATAGACACCCATGTATTTCCACGGTCCTAAAGGGTTGTCACTTATGGCATAACGCATACAGTTATAGCCTTTCATGCCGTCATTGTTATTGGGCTCGTGATTATCAGCATAAGAAAGATAATATTTTCCTTTATATTTATGTATCCACGTAGCTTCGTGGAAATCATCTAAACCTTCCATAATTTTCATCTCACCATCCAACTCCATCATATTGTCTTTCAGTTTGCCCCCTTTGCAAATGCCACCTCCACCGTTATATATATAAACTTGACCGTCGTCATCTGTGAACACGCAGGGATCTATCATGGGGTCCATTCCTTTAATGTATCCTTGAACTGTAAAGTTGGCAGCAGGTTCTTTACTGGTGGCTACTCCTATTTTCCAACTATTGTTTGTATACGTATCGCTGGGATGTGGGAAATAAAAATAATAGGTATCATTCTTATAAGCACAGTCCGGTGCCCACATGAACCCGCCTTCTTTACGTCCCCATGGCACTTGAGAAGCATTCAGTATTTCTCCATGATCTTTCCAGTGCACCATATCATCGGTAGAAAAAACATGATATCTGTCCATCAGGTCACAACCCTGAGGTGGATCTATGTCATGCGAGGCATAAACGTACAAGCGGCCGTCTGCCCAGACATGGGCAGATGGATCGGCTGTGTACATATGTCGAATAAAGGGATTGGGAGCCAGACTGTCGATCGTTACTTTCTCTTTCCCGATCGTTTTGTTTTCTGGTGACTTGCGAGAAGCCATGCATCCTACTAATAATAAAGTGCATATAGCATAAATATATTTTTTCATCATCATGTTGTCCGAAAATTAATGTTTGATTTTTTTTGATTTAATAATGCTTTCTCCTGAGATTAACCCATCCGAACTCACTTTTACTTTTATCTTTCCCGGTTTAAAAGTGGTACGTACAGCTACTCTCATAAGTCCTCCTTCTGCCTGTAATTCTGTATCTCCGGGGGCGTGATAGGATAAGTCTTTACCTTCGGTAACATAGAAATTATAGGAACCTTTGTATATACCTTCGCCTTCAACTTCAAATTTCAATAGATTATCGGCCCATGGACACCAATGCCCATCCTTATCTACCACTTTGGCTGTCACTATGAAAGCGTCGGAAGCATTTGCTTTCAAGATAAATTCTTCTCCGGTGGGCTTAGCCGCAGGCTTCTCGATTGTAACTTCTATGGCATAGGGCTTATCGGAAGATTCTATTTTCTCTGAACAAACAGGGTGTTTGTTCGTATCAAGACCTACGGCTTCTACGGTACCCGGTTCCCATTGGATATCTCTCCATGTACATTGGCGGGTTCTTTGATCTGGCTCAACAATACCGTACGACTTTTTATTGATAAATAGTTCGACGTAGGGACAGTTGCTCCAGGCATCAATATTTTGAATATCTGAGTAATTCCAGTGGCTTTGGAGTGCAACTCCCGGTTGCTGAGAATAGGGTACCCAGAGTGCTTTTTGGTAAATTCGGTACTTCAGTTTAGGAAAGCGGTTTCCATCCATTGCGCATGAACCCAGGCTCTTCTGATTTTTCATTCCATTCAGATAGATTGTATAACCTTCACCGTAAGTTTCTACCAGCATCCAGTCAATCCAACCGCAAGCCTGATTGTCCAGGTTATCTAAATAGTTTCGTATGTAATCCATTGAAAATTCCTTCTCGTTATTATAATCAAACCGTGCGATGCACCAACTCGGAAGTCCACTCCAGTTGGCACCATAAACCTCTGTGTTTAGTGACGGGCGGCCTTTTACTTTTTCATAACGATTGGTATAACCAATCACAATGGGTTCTTTCTCGTCCCATTCAGGAGGATAACCGTCACGATTGAGAACCAGCCGGGGTTGTATATAATCCCATGCTTTCACTTCGCTGAGTGTATGCGATGGCAGGTATTTATCTCCATCGTATGCCAATCCGTTATTCGATTCCCAAATAACGACGGACGGATGATTACGAAAGGCTACAAGCATTTCCCGGTCATACTCCCGTTTGTATGTTTTGGCCGGTTCATTCTTTAGTGACCATTCTCCGTCTCCACTGTTTGTAATTAGTAAAACCCCGTAAGCATCACAAGCTTTGAGTGCTTCTGTGAAAGGTGGCTGATGTCCTACACGCAATGTATTACCTCCACACTGGGCAATAAGGGCAATGTCTTGCCATTGCAAAGCAGCGGGGATAGCAGCTCCTAATCCCGGATATATGTTTCTGCTTCCGAAGCCTCGTAAAATACATTTTTCTCCGTTCACGTAACAGTAATTTTCATCCCAGGTGATTTCTCTTATTCCGAATGGCTCGCTTTGGCTATCTGCTAATTTGCCGTTTACGTATACTTTATTCAATACCGTATATAAGTACGGAGTACCGGAGCAACCAATGGGATACCATAAATGAGGGCTCTGAATAGATTCCGTACGGTCAAACAACTGGGTTGTTCGGGCTGAGATCTTTTGTTTGTCGGAGAAAGACAATACAGTGTGTCCTTGTTGATCCTGCAGATAAGTACGTAACTCAATATCCTGCTCTTGATCTGTAGTGTTGTCAACGTTTACCTGGAAACGTATCGTTGCTTTTTGAGGTGTAGCCGATACTGTTCCCCAATAAGTACCCCATTTCTTTAATGGAGAATAGCGGTTGAATGGAATATGTATTTTATGCTTTTTGTGCATGTATATCGGGCAAACGATGCCACCCATAGCCTGTCCGAATCCTTCATTTGTACCAAACTCCGGCCAGGTAAAAAATGTGTTTTTAGCATTAGAGACTTTAATGGCTATCTGATTTTCCGTATTCCATTTTATGTATTTTGTGATGTTCACAACAAAGGGGAGGGCACTACCTACATGAGTGACTATACCCGGATGCTGTACTTGTGTGTTACCGGGGATGGCTTGTCCATTGATAAAGACAATAGCCGCGAAGTTTATTCCCTGAAATTCAAGGAAGATTTCTTTATCCCGGTCTTTTTTGCTGAAGCCTATTTTTTTTCTGTACCAGGCTTCTCCTCTCCAGCAGCGTTCGCCTGTGCTGGCATTTAAGTAGGTATCGCGTTCATTGAAACAGTGAGGAATGCCGACCGATTCCCATTGATCGTCTTTAAATGCCAAACCTGCTATTTCCTGGTCTGAATAATTGTTTTCGACCGGATAAATGGCAAGTTCGCTGATACGCTTCGGTAACTCTTCATTCTTTTCGGACTGGCAACTTAGAATTGTCAGCCTGATGTATCGATAGGATGCCGAAACAGGGATGGAGAGGTAGGTATATGTTACCTTTTCAAAATAACCTACTGTATTGTTCACATTGGATATGTCACCTTCTTTGTGAAGGTCACATGCTCTTTTTACTGTACCTTCTGCCATCGGATACCAATCTTCGTTATTAAGGCTGGCTTCCATTTTCACAGTGGCAAATCGTGTCTGATCTCCTTTGAATATTAGTTTGAAGTTTTTAAGCTGTTTCTTTTCATGCAGATCGATGAATAGATGTTTTTCTGATGAATAATCTGCTCTCCATTCCGTATGAATATCATCGTCATTTATCTCTGATACTTTTTGCAATCCATAAAGAATACTTGCGTCCTTGGCTAAGTTTGTTTCTTGCCGGATTACTTTAGAAAATTTCCATGGAGTGTCTCCTAAATTAATGGACTGTTGCTCTTTTGAATATATATGTAATTGGCTGAACAGGCCAACGCATGCAAGTAATAAATATTTTTTTTCCATATAGTGAGAATCTGAATTGGGTTATAGAATAACGCACTTCTGCCTTTTTATAGTTGAATTTGTTTTAATCATGACGATATAGCTACCTTTTTCCTGTAAAGTGATGCTCCCAGCCTCCTGGATTTGATTCTGATACACAATGCTACCGTCAGTTTTGAATAGGGTTATATCTCCCGTTCCTTTGATTGAATAGTATACTGATTCTCCCTTGCTATGGATGAAGATAGATTCTTCTTCCTGATTTGTGATTCCACTAACCTGATCAATCGTTAGCGTGGATTTAGCAAAGAGGCTGCCTCGCTTTCCATTATCTATGGCCTGTACTCCCCATTCATATACACCATTGGACTCTATTTTTATTTTATATGAACATTGAGTGAGTTGGCCCGAAATGCGACCAACTTTGATAAAGCCGGAAGATATATCTGCCGGTACCGTCATATAGCATGTCCCGGAGTCTTTCTTTTTTAGATAAATGTTGTACTGTAATGCACTTTGAGGGGTGATGTCGTCAGTGGCGGGATCCCACGATAAGGAAAGCAGGTTAGTACCTTCTATCAAACTGGCTCTTAAATTCTGAGGGGTTCCCGGAGCTTCATTCTTGCTTACATTAGAGGTGTTTTTCCAGAGTTCAGTATTACAACCCGAATTGCAAGCGTCTTTTGACCATCCTGAAATCCATGCATCCAGCCGGCCGTCATTGTCAATGTCGATCAGTTGTTCACTTCCATGGGTAACTCTCGGAAATGCCCAGCCATAATTCTCTTTATTGTACCATGCCATAGGCTCGAAATCAAAATTCCCCTTGTTTACATAGAGCCAGGTAGTATGTTCATACGTATTGTTATGACCACCTACTAACATGTCTGCCAGGCCATCGTGGTTGATGTCGCCGAATGAAAGCTGACCGCCGTCTATCGGAAGCAGTTGTTCTTTTTCTATTTTTTCAAAATCCCGGTTTCCTTTGTTCTTATAAATATAGAATTTTTTTTGACCGTTATTGAAATATACACCTGTTATGATAATATCTGCCCAACCGTCATTGTTTAAATCGCATACATCACATGAGGAGTTGGTGGTTGTATCAAAGTTATAATCTGATTCTGTAAATGTACCATCTTGCATGTTCCAATAAACATGCATTTCAGATTCTCTTGAATAACCATATCCGGTAGAAACGATATCCAACCAGCCGTCATTATCCAGATCGACGAAACACACACTGCCGTCGGTCATTCCATGGAAAGGTTTGTTACCGTTTAAGGGCATTTTCTGAAGCTCGAAGGATTCTCCTTTTATGTTCCTGAATAAATACACCACTCTTACCGCGTCTTCATAATCATCTCGGTTCGATCTTTCTTTTTCATCGAAACCTGTGATGAGCAAATCGGTATATCCATCATTGTCATAGTCACCTGCCACTGCCCAATTGTGCCCTTTCCCTCCGGTTTTTCCATTGAATATGGGTATTAATCCTGATTCTGGTATCTCTTGAAATTTGTATGTGCCGTTAGTCTGTACTCCTTGGTTGATATATAAACGTGCTTGTATTGTTGAGAGGCGAGTACTCAAATCATTCCATTGATAATTCCAATCACTTAGCCCGGGAATAAATAGATCCAGAAGTCCATCATTGTTCATGTCGAACCATACCGGACACGAAAAAGCGGTGGAGGCAAATGGAGAGGTTAGTTTGTTGAAGGTACCATCCCCGTTATTCTGATAGAAGCTTTCCTGAGTTTTCGTTGCACTGCCATGATTATTTTTATCACTGTAAAACAGATCGAGGCTACCGTCGTTGTTATAGTCACCCCATGCCATGTTGGTATATGTGGCATGGACAAAGTCCAATGGATCTCCACCGATACTCAATAGTACAGGTTTTTCCATGTATTCAAATCTGACATTTTCAATGTCCCCTGGAGTCTGAGCATGTGATACTATGCTCAGACAACTACTACATGCGATTAATAATAGTTTCAGTTTCATAATATAAAATTTAAGAGATGATTTTGTGTATTGCTATTTCTTGAAGGACCATTCAGGTTTCCATTCTATGCTTATTCCCTCCGGATGGAAATTAATTGGTAACCAAATATATCTGGAATCTATTAAGTCCAGTTTGTTCCACCTGTCAAACATTATGATATATTTATCTTTCTTTGGATCTACTGATATGGCAAATGTACTTTGTCCTCCAAATGACTTATTTGCATTCTCTCCGATACAGGGATTACCCATTGTTTTCCATTCGCCCAGTATGGAGTCGGCGATTGCATATTCTGCTTCATTAGGGTCCCATCCACTACATCCGGAAGTGATCAGATAATATTTGTTTTGTCTTTTAAAGATGGCTGGGGCTTCTCTGTACTTTCCGGAAAAGGCAGCTCTATATATCCCTGTGTGTGTCAGATAATCGTCTGAAAGTAAATGGAAGAATAAAGTGGAGTTACCTTTGGTTGAATAGATATGATATGCTTTTCCATCTTCATCTTTAAACAAGGTCATATCTCTACTTTCTTCTCCACCGGGACGAAGAGAGTGTAAATATTGGAAGTTTCCTGTCGGGCTGTCTGATATAGCCACTCCGGCTGCGGCCTTCGAGTAATTATAGTTGTCAATATGCATCCACATCACAAACTTCTTTGTTTTATCGTTGTAGATTACCTTGGGACGTTCTATGACCATAGATGGATGGATGTCGGATGTCGGATCTGTCATGTCAGGTTTTAATACGATACCTTCAAACTTCCACGATTGCAGATTTTTAGAAGAGTAGCAGGCTACTCCTCCTGCCTCTGTCCTGTAACAATCCCACTCTACACCAGGTGCATGGTAAGTTGAGTCATTTTTATATTCACCATACCAATAGTAGGTTCCATTGTGATATAAGATTCCTCCTCCGTGTGCATTAATCGTGTTTTGGTCTGTATCTGTCCATATCTCTCCTGAACGAATCGTTTTTGATGAACCACATGAGTAAAATACAATTAAAATCAGGCTTAATAAAAAAAAACTTGTTCCTTTCATTTTGTTAAATTTATGTTATAATCATTTGTGTTTGTCATCCTTTGTTGCTTCTCAAATTCTTTGGGGGTCATATTAAATTGTTTCTGAAATAATTTGATGAAATAGGAGGGGGAGTTTATCCCGACAATATAGCATACTTCTCCTGTACGATAGTGTCCTTCGGCTATCAGTTCAGAAGCTTTTTTAAGCCGGATGAGTCGGATAAAGTCGGTAGGCGATGTTCCGGAAAGGGCTTTGATCTTTCGGTGTAGGCTTGACCGGCTCATATTAGTAATTTCAGACAGGCGTTCAACACCAAAGTTTGAGTCTGTTATATTCTCTTCAATAATACCAATGATCTTATTTATTAATTCTTCATCAGCTTTGCATAATCCTATTGAATGAGATGTAACGTAAGGCTTTTTGATGAATGCCTCTTTTTCTCTTTTTCTGTTTTCCAGCAGTGAACTCAGTTGGGTTATCAGATATTTGAATGAGAAAGGTTTTTCAATGTAAGCGTCTGCTCCGGTTTCAAGTCCTCTGATTTTACTGCTCAAATCATTCTTGGCTGTTAATAGAACGACTGGTATATGACAATATTCAATATCTGTTTTTATTTTCTTACAGAGTTCGAAACCATCCATTATAGGCATCATAATATCTGTAATTACAATATCGATATTTTTTCTTTCAATAATATCAAATGCTTCGGCACCATTTGTCGCTTTCTCTATGGAGAAGCTGGAGTTCAGCTTTTCTGTCATAAATGACAATAATTCAATATTATCTTCTACAATTAAAATGGTCTCCTGTTTAGATGGCGGCTCAATAAAATCATCGTTAAACAAATCGATTTCTTTATCTTGTTTCAATACTTCACCTTTTGGTATAACTAACGTAAATATATTTAGATTATTTGTACTTTTGTATTTTAAAGTACCATGATGCAATTCTGCAAGTGATCGGGCTAAAGATAAGCCTATGCCGGAACTGGCATTTATATTTGCATTTTTTTTCAATTGATAGAACGGATCGAATATTTTATCTTCCATCTCAGAGGGTACTATTTCACCATCATTTTTTATTGTCAGATGGAAATGTTTACTTGTATCCTCAAGTTTTATGCTGATATTTCTATCTGAATATCGGATTGCATTTGAAAATAGATTATTCAAGATTTTTATGAAAGAGCCTCGGTCGATCTGCGCATAGATGTCTTGTTCGGGCATATCAATCTGCATTATTCTATTTATAGATAATCCCATAGGCAGGAATTCCTGATAGACTTCGTTGACAATGACTGATATATTACTATCAACAAGATTCATGGTGACTTTATTGGCATCGATTTTTCTAAAGTCCAGAATCTGATTGATTAAAGTAAGCAGTTCAGATATATTTTTCTGCATAAGCTGAACATTCTTTTTAATGTTGGGTTCTTTAATATCCATTTCTACTAATGATTCTAAAGGACCGTTGATTAACGTCAATGGGGTTCGTATTTCATGAGCGATATTGGTAAAGAAATCAATTTTAGAACTATATAGTTCCTTCTCTTTTTCACTTTCAAATAAACGTTGTTTTTCTAATGACTTTTTCCTATGTACATAAGTGTAGTATTTGCTTGCCAGATAAATACAGATAATAATTATAATAGCATAGCAAAAATAGGCAGTCCAGGTTCTCCACCACGGAGAGAGAATGATGATTTCAATGGATGCCCCCTCTTCGTTCCACTCGTTATCATTGTTGCAGGCTTTTACAATAAATTTATATTTCCCTGGCGAAAGATTAGTATAGTTTGCACTTTGGCTATCTTTGGTATATATCCATTCTTTGTCAAGGTTTATCATTTTGTATGCATATTGATTAGCGGTTGGACATGCATAGCTTAAGGCAACAAAGCCTAACTCGATACTATTTTGATCATGTTGTAATGTGATTGGGCCTGATTTCAGGAATTCACTGTTCGTTTCCTTGTCTTGTGATTTGTTATTTTTATAATTAATATATGTAATGTATACAGGTGGAATGAAGTGATTCTGTTCCATTTTTTCTGGGAAAAAAGAGATGAGGCCTTCTGCTGTTCCGAAGAATAATTCCCCTGTACTGCTGACTAAGGCTGATTTATAACTAAACTGGTTACTGGGTAAGCCATTATTTGTTGAAAATATTTTGATACTATAATCCTGTGGGTTTAACTGTATCAATCCATTGTTAGTTCCGAACCATAAATAGCCATTTTTATCTTCTACTATTTTATATGCACTATCATCCGGTAACCCTTCAGCTAAAGAAATTTTATGAAAATTGTTTTCTTTGCTATTATATTTGCAAATACCTCCTCTGTCTGTAGCGAACCATATATCTCCGTTACTCGTTTCCATAATATTGCTCACCGAATTGGAACTCAAAGAAGATTTGACATTAATTTGATTTGTATAATGCTCTATTTTCTGTGATTCTTGGTTGTATTTATATACACCATTACCCATGGTTGCTACCCAAATATTTCCATTAGAATCTTCAATAATATCGTAAATATAGCACAGACCGAATTCTTTTACATTGACAAACTCCATTGTCTCTTTATTGCCTTTATAAACACCCCAACCGTTCCCTAACCAAATATTACCATATTTGTCCTCGCATAAGGCATAAATACTGGATTCATTCAATTTTAACTGATTTCCTGAATAATGTTGTATATTGTAGGTCTTCGAGGAAATGACATCTAACCCGTTTTTGAATAAACCAACCCAAATATTTCCATTCGTGTTCAATAAGCTCAGAGTCTGTTCAGATGTTAAATCTTTACTGATTTCTCTTCCCATCTTTTTGAATGTTTTCTTTTCCGGAGAAAAAATATTAACTCCGGCATCTTCTGTCCCTATCCATATATTCTGGTCATTATCTTCAATGATTTCTCGCACACGTTTACTGCTGATTGTTTCTTTCCTATTTAGTGGAATGTAACGGGTAAATTTGAGAACTGAACTTGATAAATAGTTGATTCCTCCTGCATTTGTTCCAACCCATACCCCCCCTTCCCGATCCTGATAGATTTTTCCCACTTGATTGTCCGAAAGTGAATAATTAGACATCGGATCATTGTATATCCTGAATACTTCGCCTTCTTCATTTAATATATATATACCAGACTGGGTACCTACCCATAATTGATTTCCTAATTTGGTGATGCAACGAATAATTTTATAGTGTATCTCTGGCGCATTTACATCAGTAACTGTATTTTTCCTTTTGTGAATCTTGCGTAGTTTGCCTTCGTGTATGCCAAGAATCAGAAACTCACCATCATCCGCCATTGTATAAATATTTTCTCCGGCAAGTGTGTTGCCTTGTGTATCTCCAAGATATTGATTGAATTGATTGGTGTTTTTATTGTATAGATATACTCCTTTTCCATTTGTTCCTATCCAGACTCTGTTACTTTGATCTATACATATACTTTGAGGATTACCATGATCCGGAACTGATTTTTTTCCAAAAGCATAGAACTTTAATTCTTTATTGTTTTGAAGATAGCGGAATAATCCCTGATTAGGAACTACAATCCAGATATTCCCATCTTTGTCCTCTTTTATATCAGATATCCAGTCGGTCATGGTAATCCCTTCTGACGTTTGTGTATTCATATAAGTGAATTTCCCGGTTTGAGGATTTAGTCTGAAAACACCATTATCAGTTCCCACCCACAGTTGTTTTTCTTTATCTTCAAATAAGGAAGAGATGTTATTATTTTGTTTTTGTGCTACATGATCATAACAATCAAACACTTTAAATGTATTTCCATCGTATCGGTTGAGCTTATTGCGAGTTCCAAACCACATAAATCCATTACTATCTTGAATGATTGCTTTAACGTTGGTCTGTGATAATCCTTTATCTCTACTGATAATATTAAAATAGTAGTTATTCAAAGCATATCCAGACATGTTGGACAATAACATCGAGAGAAGGATGAAAGTGTTGAATACCGGCTGTTTCATACCTTTTTATTAATTAAATTATTGGTGCAAACGTAGCCATAAATAAAATAATGCCTGGTTCAAAAAATAGCAAGTTAGTCGTATCTGCGATTGAGTAATGGTTCGTACGGGTTTCTTATACACGGATGCGTTATAAAATGAAACCAACGTATTATTTTTTTTGTGCCTGTTTGGGATGTACTTCTATTTTTTTACCAGAATATGTTTTGGGGGTTCGGATGTGTTGTATAGAAAAAAAAGCCTTGTGACCAAATTGTTATTTTTTGAAATAATCGTGCGATGTAAAAAGAAAAGGAAGCCATACTTTTGTCAACAGTGAATTAGTTAAAGATGATTGGCTCTGAACGGGGGATTCCGGGCAATATCTCTGTTTTTGGTAAACAATTAAAATGGAGTCTGTTTTTAGCAAACCCCCAAGTATGTAACTATGAAGGCTTCTGGAAAATTAAGAGTCGGAGTAGTTGTTATCTTGGGTCATAAATAAATGTTTAATTTAAATTATTTTACAATGAAAAAAAACACATTACTTATTGGGGCTTTAGCTCTTTTTGCAACAGGTCCTGTACTGGCTCAGGATTTAGTGATCGAAACAATGAAAGGGAATGAGAACATTGAGCTGGTTCAAGATGCTATCTTTGATATTGTTTATGGCAATGTTGGGCAGACAAGCAATATGACCATTGTTGGTTTGGGAGAGGTTGATTTTGGGGCAGATGGAAATGCCTATAAAGCTACTGGAGTAGAATTTGCACAGGGATGGGGCGATTTTGGAGTTGAGAGATATGTAGTTCTCAGTGCTGGAGAAACATCGGAAACGGCTGTCCCATTTACAGAAATGTTGGTAGATAGAACATATGGTTACCATTGTTTTGAAATGTTTGCATACAACATGAAAGAAAGCGAAGATTTTGAACGCCCAATTGGTAAGCAGAAGGTTTGGTTGACTTTCCGTTTGGGGAATGGAAATCTACGTTCTGTGAAGTTTTATCAGGAGGCCTTTGCGGAAGCAGACGAAGGTGTTCAGCCATGGCCAAGTGAATTGCCTGAGTATAAAGAAAATGCTACCATTATTGGCGCTTCTGAATTTGTAAGAGCTGTAGCTATACCGGAAGATCCGGATGTAGTAGATCCTTATAAAGATACTAAATATGATGGGAATAGTGATTGTTGGGGTGGTGTAAGAGAAGGCTTTATCGCTAAGTCTACTGAAAAAGTAGATTTTGGGAATGGAGAATTTCAACAATTAGTTGCTTTTATCGGGCATGATGGTGAAAGATACAGAGAATATATGGAGTTCTATATTGATGAGGTAAAACCTGAAAATATGATTGCAAGAACCTGGTCGGGTATTAATTTGCAAAAATGGAACGACTTTACTCCAATCGCTACTCAGTTGAAAAAAGTAACAGGTTCTCATTATTTGTTTGTAAAATGGGGTGATGCTACTAATCTTCATAGAATAGATTTACTGAAAGAGCCGGTTTGGTTTGAGAATCCACAATGTGGTATTGTTTTTGAAAACGTACTACCTTCTGAGGATGCCGTGGTATATGTAACTAAAGGAACCGGTGAATCAGGTGGTGATCCAGCAGTAGGTGAGATGGAATGGAAAGTAGTAGTTGCGGGTAGTGCTAATGCCCGTGGTGAAGGTAACAATATTGGTTATACTTCCAATGGGGTTGTGGTATGTTATTATGATGTTGATTTCAAAGATGGTGAATACAAAAGGGTAATCATTAATCACTCCTGTGATAAGAATTGGTTAGGCACGATTGATGAGGCTAACTTCTCTCTCTATACAGATTTGGATGATATAAAATGGGGTTACATAACAAATACGGAAGAGTTGAATGCGGCACTTGCCGATCATGAACCAATTGCCAAAGTCAGAGCCCAAGGAACGGGGGCATGGAGTATAAAAGAGGGTACTGCCGGACTTCTGAAAGAGGTTAAAGGAGTACAAAACCTATATATTGTTTATAACTTACCTCAAAGTGCCGGAGCTAATATTTATGGACTGTACCTGGATCCGAATGTAGGTGAAACGACAGGTATTAAATCAGTAACATCCATTAAAGGGCTGGATATATACTCTGTAAACGAGGAGGTTATTGTGAATTCTGCAGAAGAGGTAAATATAGCTATCTATACAGTAAATGGTGTACAAATAGCTAATAAGAGACTACCGGCCGGTATTACTACGATCAGAAACTTTGCTTCTGGCTTGTACATATTGAAAGCTGTCAACAAACAGGGTGCTGTGAAAAGTACTAAATTGTTAGTGAAGTAAGATAAATCATAATTTAACTATCATGAGGGTGCCACGTATACGGATATGATATGGACACCCTCATTTTTTTTCTGATAATATGAAAATAAGAAAAATACAAAAATACTTCATTCTTGGACTGTTCTGTGCCATGAATGCTTTGACTGTAAATGCTCAGGGATGGCAAATGAAAAAAGCTCCCATGATGACTCCATGGAGTGAAACAATTGATGTCAATAACGTACTGCCCGAATATCCAAGACCTCAAATGGTAAGAAAAGAGTGGATGAACTTAAATGGTGTCTGGGATTTACGAAAAGGTGTAAAAGGAGAAAGTTACGATCCGAATTTTACTTTCGATCAAAAAATATTAGTTCCTTTCCCGATAGAATCCGCTCTTTCCGGAATTATGGAAGAAAGTGATAGCCAATGTTATTGGTATAAACGTACTTTGAAGATTCCCGAAACGATGAAAGGGAGAGATATACTGCTTCATTTTGATGCGGTGGACTGGGAAACAATTGTATATATAAATGGTGTCAAAGTAGGAAGACATACCGGTGGGTACGATCCGTTCTATTTTGATATCACTTCGGCACTTAAGGGAAAGGAAGAACACGAACTGGTTGTTTATACATACGATAATACCGGAGGTGAAGGACAACCTAAAGGTAAGCAGGCTCTAAACAAATGGGGATGTTGGTATACTCCGGTGAGTGGTATCTGGCAGACGGTATGGCTGGAACCGGTGGATCCGGTCCATATAGAAGCTCTTATGATACGACCGGATGTGGATAACTCCTGTTTGAAGGTTAGAGTGAATGCCTCTCTGACTACCGGCGTATCTGTAAATATCAACCTATTGGATAAAGCAGGTGATAAAGTCGCTGCTATAGCAGGTGGTAAAGTGGGCCGGATATTGACATTACCTATTGAGAATCCTCATTTATGGTCAGTGGATGACCCTTATCTTTATGATCTTGACATAACTATTATAAAAGATGGTGTTCAGACCGATGCGGTAAGCAGTTATTGTGGTATGCGTAAAATAGAAGTCAAAAAGGTAGGCGAAACTCCTCGTATCTTTCTTAATGGAGAACAGATTTTTCAGATGGGACCACTTGATCAAGGCTGGTGGCCCGATGGTTTATATACCGCTCCAAGTGACGAAGCACTCTTGTTTGATATAAAAGCCATGAAGTCTTTAGGCTTTAACATGATTAGAAAGCATATAAAGGTGGAACCCGCCCGTTGGTATATGCATTGTGACCGGGAAGGGATTCTGGTGTGGCAGGATCTGCCCAGTCCTAATCTGCCTTCCGGACACGAAGATTTTGCTAAGAAGACATTTCAAGAGGAGTCGGTAAGGATTATTGAGGCCTTTAGAAATCACCCCAGTATTATCCAATGGATTGTATTTAATGAAGGATGGGGGCAATTTGATACAGAAAGAATGACTCAAATTGTACAAGGTGTGGTTGGCCAAACTCTTGTTTGTTGTGCCAGTGGTTGGAATGATGCTGACATAGGAGATATCAAAGACTCTCATAGTTATCCGGACCCTTCTTGTCCGCTTGACCGAAACCGTGCAGCAGTTTGTGGTGAGTATGGTGGCATTACCTTGAAAGTACAAGGACATGTTTGGCCGGGAGGTGATTTCCAGTATACTACTGTAGAAACCGGAGGTGATTTTACTGTTTTATTCAATCGTTTAGCTGATAAAATAAAGGACTATTATTATTATGGATTGAATGCGGCTGTATATACGCAATTATCCGATGTTGAAATTGAGAGAAACGGAATATTGACTTATGATCGTCGTGTTCTGAAGCCTTATTCTGCTACCGGGGAGTTGAAAGCAAAAATCGAAGAGTGTATTAACATGCCTCGGAGCGGAGTGAAAGTACAAACTATCATTTCCACGTCTCAAGAACATAAATATAAATGGAGATACACAACATCTGATGATGTACCTCGCAGATGGTTTGCCAAAGAGTTGGACGACCGTGCATGGGCACAGGGAGAAGCTGCTTTTGGAAGAAGTGCTTTATGGAACACGAAAGATTTGATCTCAACTCCCTGGAATACTTCTCAGATTTATATGCGCCGTTGGTTCTATCTGGGTACAATTACTCCGGAAATGGTAGAAAATATGCGTTTCAAGCTTTATCATGATGACGATATCCATATTTATATCAACGGTGTGTGGGCAGCATCGAAGAAAGGTTCTGTCTCCAATTATATTCCTTTCGATATTTCTTATGAAGCCCGGCAGACGTTGAGACCGAACAGCTGGAACTTAATTGCTGTGGAAGGCAAACAGGGAAGTGGAGAGCAAATTATGGATTTGGGTATTTCTGTTTTCTCTACGGAAGATTTTAACTATAAGGAAATATATGATGATTTGTCCGATCCGGAATATTCAGAAGTCACTATACCCGGTAATCCGGTTGATCCCATTTTTACCAAAGTGAGTAGACCTGTTCCTGCAGAACCTATAGGCAATTCCATAATCAAAGGGCAGTTTTATCATACAGCGGACCGTTCGAATGTAGCGTGGGGAGATTATGACAATGATGGTTATTTGGAGATTGCTTATTCCGGACAAAATGTACACATTAAAAAAACTTCAGCTCAACAGGTTTCTGTATTATACGATTATGACGGTAAAGAAGGTTTTGTTCGTCTGGAGAGTCCTTTTGATGTTTGTTATTATGCTTGTCCGGTTTGGTTCGACTATAATAACGATGGTCTGATGGATTTATTTGTTCCCGGTTTGAAGTCAATGAATTATACGAATAATCTCGAAGATATAGCTGCATTCTTATATGAGAATAAAGGAAAGGGGCAAGACGGAAAATATCTGTTTGAAGAGGTAAATGCAGCTAATCTGACAGAAAATAAGATGGGGATTACTCCGATCTATAACACAATGGACGGAGGACGGTCGCGCCAATGGGTCTCAGTGGGAGATTACGATAAGGACGGTTATCTGGATTTGGTAATAACAGGTCTGGATGACTATCTGGACCCCGATGGCAAGGTAGATGAGAACGGAATTCCTACTGTACACCATGACCGGCGTGTTGTTTATCTTTATAAAAACAACAAAGGGAAGGGATTTATCAGACAAGAAACTCCGCTGGACGGAACGAAACCTTTCCTGGGATTGTCAAGAGGCTCTGTACATTTTGGAGATATGGATAATGATGGTTGGTTGGATATCGTATCTTCCGGTTATGGTCCAGATGAGGGTAATTTGCATGTTTATTGGAATAATGGGGATGGTACTTTCTCTGAGAATGAACAATACCTGTATGGTGCCAATGATTCTTCTTGCTCGTTGTGTGATTTAGATGCCGATGGATATATGGATATTGTAGTGACGGGTTATTCCCGCAATAAAGGTTCGGGGGCAAAGTCTTTTTATGTATACCGAAATTGTGGAAATCGTAATTTTGAAATGCTGAACGATCTTTTCTGTGGATTTGAAGGTGTAGACGGAGCGACTCCTTCCTTTGGAGATGTAAATCACGATGGCTTGCCCGATATCTTGATAGGCGGTCATGGAGAAAAACACGACATCACCACTTGGCTTTATTTAAATAGGGGTGATTTTGACTTTAAGGCTTGCGGGGCTTATTATAATACAGACCAGACATGGACTTTCGACCGTATTAGTCACGGCAATAATCATTTGGTGGATTATGATAATGACGGATATCTTGATGCCTGGAATATGGGATGGGCACAGGAAAGTGTTTGTAGCCGTAGTTGTGCTACTCAACTTTGGAAGAATTCTTCTTCAACAGCGAGCGTGGCTGCTAATGAGCCACCTTCTGCTCCGTCCAACCTGAAGAGTGCTTATAATAAAGAGACAGGTATGCTTACTTTCTCTTGGGATGCTCCTGCTGATGATGTAACTCCTTCAGTAGCCTTGCAGTATAATATTTATGTAAAGAGAGCCGGATCAAAAGAGTATTTTATGACAGTTCCTGCCGATTTACAAACGGGATTTATCAAAGTAGGTGAAATCTCGGGGCAGATTACGGCTACCTCTTATTCAATGTATATCGCAGATGAAGATGCAGAGTATGAATGGGGAGTACAAGCTATTGATAATGGAAAAAGAGGAGGAAGGTTTGCTTTTTCTTCTTTTAATCCGTTGACTAGTAGCGTGTGTGAGAATGCACTTCTTGATTTATGTGTGTATACAGCTAATGGTAATATTTATTATAGCGTAGGAGATAAAACTCTTCTTGAAATTATAAATACATCCGGTGTACAAATTTTGCGAACGATAGTAAATGGCAACGGGGCATATAGTGGCTTAGAGAAAGGGGTATATCTGGTATCTGGTATTATAGGGAAATTATCAAGGACTTTTAAACTCGCCTTATAAAGCTTTTAGTTAATGATGCTAATTGATCTATATGTAGCATTATAAATAATACTATTTAAGTCATTGTTAATATGCTTTTTTACAGTGGCTTAAATAGTATTTTAATTCACTGTTAAAATGGATTGTTAGAAATGTGGATTTAAATTGTTAACGGGAACTATTATTGATGTATTCGTTTCATAAAGTAATATAGATGTTGTAGAGGGTTTCTTTGAGCGTGTGTTTGGGACGAAGTTTATATTTTTTGCGTGTATTTTGCAATTTTGAGAAACATGAACCGCCTATCTTTGACTTAACAAAACGGAACGATTGTTAATTTTAAATTCAACTTATATCTATGAATAATTTAAAATGTCTATTTAAGTATTCGCTTTCTATTTTATTTATCCAGATGGCTTTTTGGGGGAACGCTTATGCAGGTATTAAAGAAAAAACTACTATTGGAAAATGGAGTATTAATTTAGACAAAGAAACCAGGCAGGTGAACTTGTTGAAGAATGGCGTACCTATTCTGAATGGTGTGTCTGTCAGATTTAATAATTCTTCTGTTTATTATAATAGTTCTGAATATACAAATGTGACTGTTGCAGAAGAAAATGTAGTAGATGTAATAGGCTCAGCTCGTAAATTCGTTATACAATATAAGAAAGAGGGTACTCCTACAGTAGATCAGATTTTTTATGTATATCCCGAAGAAGACTTCTTCATGACCGAAGTTTATCTTACTTCTGTTACTGGAAAAAAGCTTTCCACCAATTATATTGCACCGCTTTATACTACTTCCGACAATCAATTCTTACCCCAGAGTGCTAATAATCGTTTGCTGTTTGTCCCTTTTGATAATGATGGCTTTATAACATATGGCTCTTTGCCGTTGTCTCAGTCTAAATCAACAGATGCAGTACATTCTCCCGGGCCATTAGCTCGCGATACAATCTCTTTTGAAGTTACTTCTATATTTAATGGAGATACGCAGGCTGGGCTGGTTCTTGGTTCAGTAGAACATGATACGTGGAAGTCGGCTATCCGAATGACCGGATCACGTAATAATCGGAGTATTACTAAATTAGAATGTTATAGTGGAGCAAGTCACTCTGCTACACGGGATGAAAAACCGCATGGCTATCTGAAGGACACAACGGTGAAATCAGCTAAAATGTTCGTTGGTTTTTTTAATGACTGGCGTTTTGGAATGGAGAAGTTCGGAGAAACGAATGCGGCTATTATTCCGAAACGTGAGTGGACCAAAGGTACTCCTTTTGGATGGAACAGTTGGGGAGGAATGAGTACGCATGTTAATTATGAGGGCGTTCTTTCCGCATCCGATTTTGTGAAAAAGCATTTACAGGGTAAAGGTGGTTTTGGTGCGGATGGAGTTGTGTTTGTAGGCTTGGACTCTTACTGGGACAATCTGAATTGGGAACAACTCGAAGATTTTGCCCGGCATTGTGTTGCTAATGGGCAGATACCGGGAATTTATTGGACGCCATTCAATGACTGGTTTCCCGACAATGAACGGGATATTGAAGGCAATAATGGTTACAAGTATAGTCAGTCTCATCTGAAAGTGAATGGGCAGAAACGGAAACTGTATGGTGCCGGTTGCATGGATCCTACAGCTCCGGCTACGTTGTCGAGGATTAACTTTTTCATTGATAAGTTCAAGGCTGCCGGTTTTAAGTATCTCAAACTCGATTTTTTGACTGCTGGTATGGTGGAAGCCGATAAGTATTACAATAAAGACATTACCACCGGCACACAAGCTTTCAATTACGGAATGAAGCATCTGCGCGAGCGCTGCGGTGATGATATGTTTATCGTAGAATCTATTGCTCCTCTTTTCCCGTATCAATATGCCAATGCCCGGCGTGTGAGTTGTGATGCCTGGGGTGAAATGTGGCATACCAATTATATGATGAACAGTTTGTCTTTTGGTTGGTGGCTGGATCGGGTATATGCTTATAATGATCCGGATCATCTGGTAATGGGCGATCGTAGTGAGGCAGAAAATATGTCTCGTATTACTACGGGAGCTGTAACCGGCTATTTTATGATTGGAGATAATCTGACTACAAAGGGGAGTTATGTAGGAACGGAAATATCACAAGAAAAGGTGAAAACTTATGCTGTGAATGAACGCGTGAACGCAGTGGTTCGCTTGGGGAGATCTTTTAGACCGGCATATGGACATAAAGTGTCTGGCTCTAACCGTTCGGTCGATCTGTTTACTTTAGAAACTGAAGATGCCTATTATATTGCTTATTTCAATTATGATGAAGGAGTAAAAGAGGGGGAGTTAACTTTAAATGATCTTGGGATTGATCCGGAAACAATATCCGGAGGTATTGAATGCTGGTCAGGAAACAGCGTAAAAGTGAAAGAGGGAAGACTGTCTTATAACCTACCCAAACACCAAGCTGAAATATATCATTTGTATAAAAAGTGAATGGTTTTAAGTACTAAAAAATAATAATATGAAAAAGAGTAGTAAAATTAATTTTTTCACTTCCCTGTTAATGTGTTTCTTCCTGACAGGGTTCTCTTCATGTAAAGATGATGAGAACAAAAAGAAGGAATATGATCCCAATCAACCGATCATATTAACGGATTATTACCCGAAAGAGGGAGGGATTGCGACTCAAATGATCATTAGTGGTGAGAATTTTGGCACTGATGTAAGTAAAATCAAAGTGTATTTTAATGAAGCAAAAGCGGCTGTAATTCAAAGTACAGGTGATAAGTTGTATGTAATCACTCCGCGTAAACCGGGGGAAGATTGCGTGATTACAGTTTCTGTTGGCGGTGATAAAGCGGTATTTGAAGAACATTTTACTTATCACATCCAAACAACTGTAACTACCCTTTGTGGGGTAAAAGGGGCTCCGGGTGTACAAACAGGTAACATGGCTGAGACTCAATTCCCGTATGTAACTTATCTGGCGATTGATGTGGATCATAACTTATTTGTTTGTTGTCGCGAAATAAACAACTATTATGATCAAAATAAAGTGGTGTTAGTGAATGAACGGGAAGATAAAAGTCAAATTTTAATTCCGAATACAGGGGCTCCTCTCAATCAACCTTGTATATCCGAAGATGGTAAAACTGCATTTATTCCAACAGATAATGGAAATGATTATTGGGAACTTTCATCGGATAATATGTGGATTCCGCGTAAATTGACTTTGCGTAAGTCTGCGGAAGACTTCTCTATTGATTATAAACACTCTTTTTCCATGTGTAAGTATGATGGATTTATGTATACACGTGCTAAAAACGGAACACTATTGAAGTTTGATCCGAAAACTGGTTATGCCCAAGTGGTAGCTACTGGATTGATGAATGGTAGTGATTCTTATATTTTGTTTAGTCCTCAACAAGGGGAAGAACATATTCTATATTTGGCTTATACGAATGCACATTGTATTTATACCTATAATCTTAAAACAGGTGCACATAAATTATTTGCCGGAATGGTCAATACGCCAGGATATGCCGATGGTCCTTGTGAGTATGCTCTGTTTGATACACCTCGTCAAATTATATTAACAGCAGAGAACGATTTATTTCTGGCCGATTCGAATAATCATGTGATAAGAAAAATAACACAAGATGGAGTGGTAAGTACAGTAATCGGACAGGCAGGCATGACTGGGAATCAAGATGGTACTCCGGAGGTTGCCTTGTTTAATGAGCCCTTTGGTGTAGCGGTAGATACTGATGGAACAATCTATATTGGTGATTCTAAAAATCAGAGTATACGTCGTCTTGCTATAGAATAGAAATTGAGATTTTATAAGATAATAGTATGAAGAAATATATATTTTTATTATTCTTGTTGTGTAGCTATATAACTGCATTTGCACAACAAAAAAGTACGTTTTCGGTGTCTGGAGTAGTATACGATGATTTGGATATGCCGGTTCCGGGAGCTAATGTTTACGTTAAAAATTCTCCGGGAGTGGGCACTATCACAGACATTGATGGTAAGTTCTCTTTGAAAGCTCAAAAGAATGATGTTATAGCCATTTCCTTCTTAGGTTATAAACAGGAAGAGTATTTGGTCACCAAGCAGGAAAGTAATGTTGTAATTAAATTAAAACAAGATTCACAAGTACTGGAAGAGACGGTCATTGTGGGGATGGGGACACAACGTAAAGCCAGTGTAGTAGGTGCTATTACGAATGTAGATATAGCAGATATACAGACTCCGGCAACTAATATCAACAATATGTTGGGAGGACGTATTCCGGGAATTATTTCATTACAACGCAGTGGTGAACCTGGGAAAAATATCTCAGAGTTTTGGATTCGAGGTATTGGTACGTTTGGTGCTAACAGCAGTGCTCTCGTATTAATAGACGGTTTGGAAGGTAACTTGAGTGAAATTGACCCGTCGGATGTTGAAAGTTTTTCTATATTGAAAGATGCCTCCGCGACAGCTGTATATGGAGTTCGTGGAGCAAATGGAGTTGTATTGGTGACTACCAAAAGAGGTACGGCTGATAAATTACAAATCACAGGACGTGCCAATCTGACTATTTCTCACATGGTAAACATGCCGGAGTATTTGGGAGCTTATGAGTATGCAAAATTGGCAAATGAGGCGCTTGCTGTTCGAGGAAATCCGATTGCATATTCGGATATGGCATTGGATCTGATCAAATATCAGCTTGATCCGGATTTATATCCGGATGTGAATTGGCAAGATGAAGTTCTGAATCGTAATGCCTTGCAACAGACTTATTATGTAAATGCGAAAGGTGGAGGTAGTTTGGCACGCTACTATTTAAGCTTGGGTATGTCCAATGAGTCTTCTGCTTATAAGCAGGAGAAGTCATCGAAATATTCAACGGCAGTAGGGTATCGTACGTACAACTATCGTGTCAATTTGGATATCAATCTTACCAAGACAACCACTGTTTATTTTGGCTCAGACGGATTTCTTTCCGAAAAGTCCGAACCGGGTAATGCAAATACAGATAATTTGTGGGCTACACAGCGGAACTTAACTCCGCTGACTATTCCAAAAGTCTATTCAACCGGGCAATTGCCTGCTTATGGAGCAGATAATGCGTACTCTCCCTATGTGATGTTGAATTATACAGGAATGAGCAATATACGGCATTTTCGCGGAAAATCTACCGTGGAATTGAAGCAAGACTTTTCAATGATAACGAAAGGGTTGAGTGGCAGGGTACAGGTTGCTTATGATACAGAGGTGAATCTGAAAGAACAGCGTGAAGTACTTCCTGAGATGTTTTATGCAGCGGGACGCCATTATACAGGTAAGCTCGGTCTATTTTCAAGTGTAGAGAGTAAACCTGTCACCTATAAACATCCTGAAGATATGCAATTCTATAAAGTACATTTCGAATCGATGCTGAATTACGAAAGGACTTTTGCAGAATATCATCGTCTGACCGGACTGCTGTACTATTACATGAGTAGTGAACAGAAGATAGATAAGGATCTTAATGATAAAGATCCGAGTTTGCAAAGTATGTATGCTATTCCAATCCGTTATCAGGGCCTTTCAGGGCGTATTACTTACGGACTTCGTGACACTTATTTCTTAGATTTGAATTTCGGCTATACGGGTTCAGCTAATTTTGCCAAGGAAAATCGATTTGGGTTCTTTCCCGCTATGGCTGCTGGATGGGTTCCTACCGGATATGAATGGGTACGTGAGAAGATGCCGTGGTTAGATTTCTTAAAGATTCGCGGATCTTACGGTATGGTAGGTAATGATCGTTTAACGAATACTCGTTTTCCTTATTTGACACTTATGAAGTCAGGTGGTGGCGGAGGTTGGGGGAGTTCCAACGGATTTATTACAGAGGAAGTAATCGGAGCTGATAATTTGAAATGGGAAGTTGCTAAGAAAGTGGATATTGGCGTTGAAGCTAAATTGTTTGGCGAACGTTTGAACTTTGTGGTAGATATTTTCCGAGATAAACGCGATGGTATTTATCAGGAACGTCAACTGATCCCGGAATATGCCGGTTTGCAGAAAATGCCGTATGGTAATGTCGGAAAAATGGTAAGCTATGGATCAGATGGTAATATCTCATTTACACAGAGAATCAATAAAGACATGTCGTTTACATTGCGTGGAAACTTTACTTATTCTGCCAATGAAGTACAAAACTGGGAACAGGCTGTACAGAAATATGGCTATAAGGATAAAGCAGGCTATGTGAATAATGCATATCGCGGATATATTGCTTTAGGACTTTTTCGAGATGAAGCAGATATTGCCGCCAGTCCCAAGCAAACTTTTGGCGATTATTTACCGGGTGATATCAAATATAAAGACGTGAATGGTGATGGTCAAATTACGGATGACGACCAGGTGCCTTTATCCTATCCGAACTATCCGCGTTTGATGTACGGATTTGGTGGGGAATTTGTCTATAAAAACTTAACCTTAGGTGTCTTATTCAAAGGTACCGGTAATACTGATTATTATTTTGTAGACGATAATGGATATTGGGATAAAGGGAAAAATGGTGAAGGTTACATTCCTTTCTATGGTGGAAAGACCGGTAATGTACTGAAAATTGTAGCCGATCAAAGAAACCGTTGGACCCCGGCTTCTTATTCCGGTGATCCTTCAACGGAGAATCCGAATGCAAAATTCCCTCGCCTTAGCTATGGTAGTAATAAGAACAACACCCAGTTCTCCACATTCTGGCATGCTAATTCACGTTATTTGAGATTGCAGGAAGTGAGTGTAAACTATAACTTGGCTGCCGGTAAATTGTTGAAATATTTGGGAGTACGTTCTCTTGATTTACAATTTGTTGCGTCTGATTTATGTATTTGGAGTCCGATGAAACTGTGGGATGCTGAACAGGCCGATCATAATGGTGGTGCATATCCTATTCCGCAGCGCTTTGCTTTCCAGATGTATGTAAATTTTTAAGTAATGTTTTTCTGATTTAATTTGAATGAGTATGAAATTCATAAATAAGAGTGTGTTATTAATTTCGTGTTTAACATTGGGATTAATGAGCTCATGTGATTTTTTGAGTGTTGATAAGTATTTTGACGATACATTAAAATATGATTCGGTATTCTCTAATAAGAGGAATCTGGAAAAATATTTGTGGGGAGCAGCTGGAGAATTGCCGGACGAGAGTAAGATTTTCGGGAACGATGCTACTCCTGGTATTACGGCGGCCGATGATATTTTTACATTGATGGATCCTGGACTGTTTCATGGGAAAGCTCTGACACTGGGGCAGGTTTCTGCTGCCGATACTAAAGGTCTTGGTGTTTGGGGGACGTGCTATAAAGTGATTCGTAAAGCCAATCTGATAATGAGTAGGATGAACGAATGCAAGGATATCACTCCGTTAGAAAAACAGGAATTATTGGGATATGCTCATTTTTTGCGTGGATATGCTTATTACCATATTCTGATGAACTATGGACCGGTTATAATAATAGGAGATGAGCCTTTGGATACGAATGCAGATGCTGAATATTATGATCGTGCGCGTGCTACTTATGATGAATCAGTGGAGTATATTTGCTCTGAATTGGAAATGGCAGCCAAATATATATCATCTGATGTACCCATTTTGAATTTTGGCCGTCCGTCTAAAGGGGCTGCTTATGCGATTATTGCCCGTATACGTTTACAGGCTGCCAGCCCGGCATTTAATGGAGGTGCAGCGGCCTATCGTTATTTTGGAGATTGGAAGCGTGGTACAGATGGGGTACAGTATATTTCTCAGACTTATGATGAAAGAAAGTGGGCTGTAGCGGCAGCGGCTGCCAAACGAGTGATGGAAATGGATGGTGGACAACGTTATACATTGCATACGGTAGTTGCTTTGTCTAATGGGGCATATATAACTCCGCCATTGCCGGTGGGTGTACCTTCTGATCCTTTTCCGAATGGAGCTGGTGGGATTGACCCTTTGAAATCTTATGCGGATATGTTCAATGGAGAAACTTATCCAACTCAGAACAAAGAATTTATCTGGGCCCGGAATTCCGGAGATGTGGCAGAATTCACACGTCAGTCTTTTCCGATAAATATGGGTGGCTACAATGGTATGTGCTTAACGCAGAAACTTATTGATGCATATAAAACGCGTAATGGAAAAACAATTCAGGAAGCGAGTCCCGATGAATATTCAGAAGAAGGCCAAACCAAAAAGGTAGAGACATTCTCTGCCTATCGTCTGAATAGAGATACGTATAATATGTATGCTAATCGTGAAATGCGATTCTATGCCTGCGTTGGATTTAGTGGGTGTTTCTGGCCGGCTACTTCATCTAACTCCACAGATAAGAAGAATGTAACGGTTACATATTATAAAGGAGGTTCTGCTGGAATGGACGCTGCTTCCGGAGAAGATGCAAAAGTAAACTATGCTGTGACCGGATATGTGTTGAAAAAATATATTAATCCATTTGACAGTTGGGCTGACGGGGGAACCCGGGTGAGTAAAGCGTTTCCTATTATTCGTTATGCTGAAATTCTTTTGTCTTATGCAGAAGCTGTTAATCATTTGAATAGTACGCACTCAATAACGATGGAAAGTGGTGAGACCTATCAACTGTCAAGAGCCGGTAACCTTCAAGATATGATTAGTGCTTTTAATCAGATTCGTTATAGAGCCGGTTTACCGGGCTTACGTCCACAAGATTATGTCACAGAAGAAAGTATGGATAAACAGATCGTGACAGAACGATTGGTGGAGTTCTTGGCTGAAGGACGACGTTTTTATGATATTCGTCGTTGGGGAATTTATGAGGAGGAAGAAAATAAACCGATTGAAGGAATGAATATAACAGGAGATCAATATGATTTCTATCAGCGTTCTGTTGTCACTCATGCCGATTACCGTAACCGTGTGGTTGATAGGAAGACCGTATTTTTACCTATTCCCCGGGATGAAATGAGAAAGGCCTCTAAACTGGACCAGAATCCGGGATGGGATGATTAATGTAAACAATATGAATAGAAGAATATTAATATGAAAGTAAGTCGTATATTATTGATAGCTGCTGTGACTGTTGGAATGACAGCATGTGACGAAGATGCACAATTTAACAAAGAATTGTACAAGAAAGTGATAAATGTCCTGAGCGTTGAAAATCTGACTTTTTCGGTGAATCACGATTTGAATCAGGAAGTGTCTACCGGATATATCAGTATTGGTTGCGGGGGAACGAAGCATATCGATCAGGATGTAACTGTAGAGCTGGAACCCGATAACGAGGCATTGGCTAAGTATAATAAGCTGAATTTTGATATTGATGAATCGAAATTTGCACACCTGCTTGATCCTGCCCGTTATGATATACCACTTATGAGTACAGTATTAAAAGCGGATAGTGAAGATAATTATAGTACCATACCGGTACATGTACGTCCGGAAGGATTATCGCCCGATTCTATCTATCTGATACCATTACGTATAAAGAGTGTATCGGCATATGAGATAAATCCGGATAAGCGTACCGTCTTATATCGTGTATTACTGAAAAATGATTATGCTTTCCAGTCGCCTGTAACGACTTACCAAACAAGAGGTCTGGAAGAACATTTCGATGCCGAGAAGGGTAAGGATATTCGTAAATCCTTCTCGTTAACCCGTTATGTGTTACCTTTGACAAAAAACTCTATTCGCTGTTTTGTTGGGCTGAATAGTTATGATGCTTCTAAATTAACGAAAGCGGACATCAGGAAGTATGCAATGTGTATCACGATAAATGAAGATGCTACTTTAACCATTACTCCGATGGGGACTGCTCAGATTGAAATGTTGGATAAGGCAGGAGAAAGTAATTATTATACGACTTATGAAAAGAATAATATTAAATATCAGGCATTTTATTTGAATTATCGCTATCGTTTGTTGAAAGATGGGAAAGACGGAAGCAATGGTGATGCCGATTATGATATTTGGTATACCATGGAAGAAACGATGATAAGGTAAAAGGGCTTGTTTTTTAGATAAATAAGGATTGTTTTCAGTGATTTTTTATTCAGGTCTCATGGGTGTAGAGATGCATAACAACAAATTGTTCCATGAGATCTGTTTTTCTATAGTAACACTTTTTAAAACACATGTAACTATTGATTTATGGTAAATATTGTACGTAAAATACTTATTGTATCCTTTTTTATGGGCCTGAACTCCGCTGTAGGATTGAAAGCCTCTTCTATCCAAGAACCGGTTGATTATGTAAATCCATACATGGGGAATATCAGTCATTTGTTGGTACCGACATATCCGATTGTACATTTGCCCAATAGTATGCTACGGGTTTATCCGCAAAGAGGTGATTATACTTCCGATAAAATTCATGGGCTTCCTCTGATACAGATCAGTCATCGGGGATCTTTTGCTTTTAACCTATCGCCTTTTCAGGGAAATGAGTCCGAACTATCCCGGGTGATTAATTTTGGCTATGACAATGAAGTCACAAAGCCTTATCATTACCAGGTAGATTTGTGCAACCAACAATTGCATGTTGAATTTGCTCCGTCCCGTCAATCTGCGATTTATCATTTTAATTATAAGAAAAATGAAACTCCTTATCTTATCCTGAATGCAGGAAATGGTGAATTGGAGGTTATTGGGAATGTTATTTCCGGTTATCAGAACATGTGGAATAACCTGCGGGTATATGTCTATATGGAAATGGATGTGAAACCGACAAAGATAGGCACACTCCAGTCCGATAAATGGGAAGTAGGTAAACAGAAAGCCAAAGGAGACAATACCTGTGTAGTGGTTGCGTGGGAAGCTGCTCCGATGTCTTTGAATGTTCGTTACGGTGTTTCCTATATTAGTGTAGAGCAAGCGAAGAAGAATTTGAGAAGAGAAATAAAGAACTACAAATTGAAAGATGTTGCAACCGCCGGACGCAAGATATGGAACGATGAGTTAGGTAAAATACAAGTCGCAGGTGGTACGCAGAATGATAAGTTTGTTTTTTACACCTCTTTATATCGTTGTCTGGAACGTCCGGTGAATATTAGTGAAGATGGATATTATTTTAGTGTATACGATAATAAAGTTCATGAAGATGCCGGGTACGATTATTATACAGACGATTGGATATGGGATAGCTATCGGGCTGCCCATCCTTTACGGATATTGATGGATCAAAAGAAACAGACGAATATAATACGTTCTTATTTGAGAATGTCGGAATTGAGTTCAGACCATTGGTTTCCCAACTTCCCTGAAGTGACAGGTGATTCCCGGCGAATGAATTGTAACCATGGAGTTGCCATTATTGCGGATGCCTGGTATAAAGGATTGCGTGATTTTAATCTACAAGAGGCATACGTTTATACTAAAGCGGGAATAGAAGAGAAGACATTGGCTCCATGGTCGAGTGCCCAATCAGGTTGGATAGATCAATTTTATAAAGAGAAAGGCTATATACCCTCTTTGATACCCGGAGAAAAAGAGACAGTACCTGAGGTTAACTCTTTTGAAAAACGTCAGTCGGTGGCTGTGACATTAGGAACGTCGTATGATCAATGGTGTTTGTCACGTATTGCTGCTGCTCTTGGACTAAAGACGGAAGCGGATTCTTATTTGTCATCTTCTTATAACTATCGGAATCTGTTTAATTCGAAAACTTTATTTTTTCATCCTAAAGATAAAGATGGCTATTTTATAGAACCATTTGATTATCGTTTTTCCGGAGGAATGGGCGCACGTGAGTATTATGGTGAGAACAACGGCTGGACTTATCGTTGGGATGTTCAACACAACTTTGCCGATTTAGTGCAGATGATGGGAGGAGCTGATGCTTTTGTTAATAACTTAGACGCGACCTTTAATGAATGGCTGGGCAAACCTAAGTATGAATTTTATTCTCAACTACCCGATCACACCGGAAATGTGGGACAATTTTCGATGGCTAATGAGCCTTCTTTACATATTCCTTATCTATATAATTATGCACAAGCTCCCTGGAAGACACAAAAGCGGATACGTTCGCTGATTCATCAGTGGTTTAGAAATGACCTGATGGGAGTTCCCGGAGATGAGGACGGTGGCGGACTGTCTTCTTTTGTTGTTTTCTCAATGATGGGTTTTTATCCGGTCACTCCGGGACTACCGGTATATAATATTGGAAGTCCGTTCTTCTCTTCCGTTAAATTAAAGCTATGTAGTGGAAGTGTTTTGGAAATCGTTGCCCGTAATTGCTCGGTTGACAATAAATATATTCAGTCCGCTAAACTTAATGGTAAAGTATGGTCTAAGCCTTGGTTTAGCCACGAAGATATAATGAATGGAGGCAAACTGGAATTTATAATGGGAAACCAGTGTAATCCGGAATGGGGATCAGGTGTAAATGACGCTCCTCCTTCACTTGAGGATACATGTATTAATGATTAATTTAACTATATGAAGATTAGAACCTTATTTTTATCATTCTTTTTAGTGTACAGTTGTTTGGCATTGAATGCGCAAAGGGCTGAGATTTATACCACTTCAGAACAATTACCATGGCAAAAGACTCGTATTAAAGTTCAGAAGTATGCTGAATCGAATGCGGATATTATCGTTTCTGAGTTTCAGGAACAGGTTATAGATGGCTTTGGAGGATGTTTCAATGAGTTGGGATGGGACGCTTTGACTCTGTTGTCAGAAAAACAACGTAAAACTATTCTGGAAGAATTATTTGGGCCGGATGGAGTACGATATACTTTCTGCCGTTTACCAATCGGTGCGAATGACTATGCCCGTGATTGGTATAGTTTTAATGAATGTCCAGGTGACTTTGAGATGAAGAATTTTAGTATAGAACGTGATAAAACAGGATTGATTCCATATATAAAGGCGGCATTGGCTATTCAACCGGATTTAAAGCTATGGGCTTCACCGTGGAGCCCTCCGGTTTGGATGAAAACCACCCGGCACTATGCGACGGCTCCTGGCGATCATAATGATTTTACAAAGGAAAACGAAGTAGCAGGAGATCATTTTATTCAAAAACCGGAATATCTCAAAGCCTACACTCTCTATTTATCTAAGTTTATAAATGCTTATAAGGAGAATGGTATTGATATTTCTCTGCTACAGTTTCAGAATGAACCGTATACAAAGCATCAGTGGCCGAATTGTAGTTGGACACCCCAGGCTATGGCAAACTTTATAGGTAAATATCTGGGCCCTGTATTTAGCGAAAAACATCCGGATGTCGATTTATGGTTCGGTACGTTCAATTGTAACAAGATGGAAGACCTGAAGTGTGTAATGGAGAATGCCGATGCCTCTGAGTATATCCGTGGGATCGGTCTGCAATGGGAAGGAAAAGATGTTGTAGCCGATATTCACCGGGAATATCCTACTATGAAATTGATGCAAACAGAAAACGAATGTGGCAGTGGTACTTTCGATTGGGCGGCTGCGGAACATACTTTTGATTTGCTGAAAATCTATTTAAATGGCGGTGTCAATTCTTATATGTACTGGAATATGGTGTTGGCGGATGATGGAGCCAGTTCCTGGGGCTGGAAACAAAATACGATGATTCGTATTGATTCGCAGACGAAAGAGGTGATTTATACGCCGGAATTTTATCTGATGAAGCATTTAAGTCATTTTGTAAGAAGAGGAGCCTGTAAACTGAAAGTCTTGAATGGTGATGATGTACTGGCATTCAAAAACCTTGATAATCAGATTGTCATCCTTTGCGCTAATAAGGATAAGAAAGAACGGGAAGTACGGATAGCTTGTAAAGGCTATGTGATAAATATTAAACTGGCTCCCAAAACATTTAATACGATAACCCTTTAATTATTAAACAATAAATTTGCATAATGAAGATTCTGAAATTAATAGGATGCTCGATTCCATTGTTAGTGTTCTCTCTGTCCGGACAGGCACAGAACAAGACTGAGTTGTTTCGTGACATGACCGCTCCTCAGCATGAGCGTATTTTAGATTTGCTTAATAGATTGACGGTGGAAGAAAAGGTCTCTCTGTTGGTGAACGACGCAAGGGAAATTCCCCGTCTTAACATAGATAAATATAATCATGGCAATGAAGCCTTACACGGAGTAGTTCGTCCGGGTGAGTTTACAGTGTTTCCTCAGGCTATAGGCTTGGCTGCTACCTGGAATCCTAATCTTATTTTTCGGGTATCCACTGCTATTTCGGATGAAGCACGAGGACGTTGGAAAGAGTTGGATTATGGAAAGAAACAGATTGCTGGTGGCAGTGATCTGCTTACGTTCTGGTCACCTACAGTAAATATGGCCCGTGACCCTCGTTGGGGGAGAACTCCTGAAACTTATGGGGAAGATCCCTTCCTCTCCGGAAGGATTGGTTGTGAGTTTGTCAAAGGTTTGCAAGGAGATAATCCCCGTTATTTGAAAACAGTCTCTACTCCGAAACACTTTGCTGCTAATAATGAAGAGCATAATCGTTCAAGTTGTAATGCCAGAATGTCTGAACGTGATTTACGTGAATACTACTTGCCTGCTTTTGAGCGTTGTATCGTTGATGGTAAGGCACAATCCATCATGATGGCTTATAATGCTGTAAACGATGTGCCTTGTACAGTCAACACTTATCTGATCAAGAAAGTATTGCGTGGTGACTGGAACTTTAACGGTTATATTGTTTCGGACTGTAGTGCCCCCGAATGGATGGTGACAAAACATAAATATGTGAAAAATCTGGAAGCAGCTGCTACATTGGCTCTCAAAGCCGGACTTGATCTGGAGTGTGGAGATCGTGTGTATACGGCTCCATTGCTGAAGGCATACAACGAATACATGGTCAGCGAAGCGGAAATAGACTCTGCTGCTTATCATATTTTACGTGGAAGGATGCTTTTAGGGCTTTTTGATGATCCGTCGCAGAATCCTTATAATAAAATAGAACCCTCTGTCATAGGTTGTAAAGAACATCAGGAATTGGCTTTAGAAACAGCTCGCCAAAGTATGGTTCTTCTAAAGAATCAGAAGAATTTCCTGCCTTTAAACCGGAAAAAGATAAGATCCATTGCCGTAGTAGGTATCAGTGCTGCCCATTGTGAATTCGGGGATTATAGTGGTAATCCTAAAAATACTCCGGTTTCTGTACTTGATGGCATTAAGAAATATGCCGAGAATGCAAATATAAAGGTAGTACATGCCCCTTGGGTATCCAGTGGTACTGATTTTGATCCCATCTCCAAGGGCTTTTTCCCAAATGGCCTGAAAGCAGAATATTTCGATAACAGCGATCTGCAAGGTACACCTTCTGTACGTATGGAAGAAGAGTTACTTTATGATCCTGTTCACCGTCCTGATCGATTTCAACCTGAAGCTCCTATGTCTATTCGTTGGACAGGGACTTTAAAGCCGGTTGTATCGGGTGATTATACCTTAGGGTTGAAAACAGACGATGGTTGCCGCTTGTTTTTAGATGGTAAGAAACTAATAGATTCCTGGACAGAGAGAAGTGCCCAGATGGATCAAGTCGTAGTGAAGCTGGAAGCCGGTAAAACGTATGATTTAAGAGTGGAATATTTTGATGGTGGTGGTGACTGTTTCGCACGCCTTTACTGGAAAGCACCGGTTACAGATCAGACCAACCGTTTAGCATTGTTTGGAGATGCTGGAAAAGTAGCAAAGGAATGTGACGTGACAGTAGCGGTACTGGGTATTAATAAATCTATTGAAAGAGAAGGGCAGGATCGTTATTCGCTTGAGTTACCTATTGATCAGCAAGAGTTTATTAAAGAGCTTTATAAAGTAAATCCAAATACGGTTGTAGTGTTGGTTGCCGGGAGTTCTATGGCCATTAATTGGATGGACGAAAATGTTCCGGCTATACTGAACGCATGGTATCCCGGTGAACAGGGAGGTAATGCAGTGGCCGAAGTTCTGTTTGGTGATTATAATCCGGGTGGACGTCTTCCATTGACCTATTACAACTCGTTGGATGAACTTCCTGCGTTTGATGATTATTCTGTGAAGAACAGGACCTATCAATATTTTGAGGGAAAACCTTTGTATGAGTTTGGCTACGGATTGAGTTATACGAATTTTAAATATAAGAAAAAGAGTATTACGCAGTCAAATGATACGGTTGACATTACATTCAATCTCTCCAATGTAGGAAAGTACGATGGTGATGAGGTAGCTCAGGTATATGTCCGTTATCCGGAAACGGGGACATACATGCCGTTAAAGCAACTGAAAGGTTTCTCCAGAGTACATTTAAAGAAAGGAAAATCTGCAGATATTACTATTTCTATACCTAAAAAGGAGTTACGTTATTGGGATGAGAAGACCCGTCAGTTTGTGACTCCCACAGGTGAGTATGTTTTTCAGGTGGGTGGTTCTTCTGAGAATATTAGCATTGAGGAAACTATTAAGATAAGTACTGTATCCTAATTAAATGATCGTATCATTGAAACGCAGATTATTGCAAATTTACGTAAAGAATATCGTTCCTTAAGTGCAGCAAGCCATCTAATCTGCGAAAATCTGCGATCATTTGCGTTTCAATAAAACACTGGCATAGTATGAATTAAATTTGAAGTACCACTTAATAAAATAGATAATTCAATAGGTAGTTATTACTGATAGACTTGTGCAGGAATAAAAATAAATAAAAAGGAATATGATGAAACAGCTTATTATCACTTTATGCTTGAGTACAGCTACTCTGGTTGGTATGGCACAAAATGAGCCTTACAGGAATCCCAATCTCTCTCCGGAAGAGCGTGCCGAAGATTTGTTAGGGCGGCTAACCTTAAAAGAAAAGGTAACTCTGATGCAAAATGAATCTTTCCCGATAGAGCGTTTGGGTATAGCTCACTACGATTGGTGGAATGAAGCGTTACACGGTGTGGCTCGTGCCGGAATTGCTACTGTTTTCCCAATTACTATGGGGATGGCATCATCGTTTGATGACAAAGCTATAGAGGATATATTCACAGCAGTCAGCGATGAGGCTCGTGCCAAGTATCACGATGCACATCGGCAAGGTCGGAGAGGCGTGCGTTGCGAAGGCCTGACTTTTTGGACTCCAAATATAAATATCTTTCGTGATCCGCGCTGGGGACGTGGTCAGGAGACCTATGGAGAAGATCCCTATTTGACAAGTCGTATGGGAGTGGCAGTAGTAAAAGGTTTGCAAGGGCCGGCCGATGCCAAGTACGATAAACTTCACGCTTGTGCCAAGCACTATGCAGTGCATAGCGGGCCGGAAGCTAAACGCCACTCCTTCAATGCTGAGAATATTTCTCCCCGTGATTTGTGGGAAACCTATTTACCGGCTTTTAAAACATTGGTACAAGAAGCTGATGTGAAAGAGGTAATGTGTGCTTACAACCGGTTTGAGGGCGATCCTTGCTGTGGAAGTAATCGACTGCTGACTCAGATTTTGCGTGACGATTGGGGATATAAGCATGTGGTGGTGAGTGATTGCGGAGCTATCAGTGACTTTTTCTATAGTGATCGCCATGCTACCCACAAGAACGCGGCCGATGCCAGTGCGGCAGCTGTGCTCAGTGGAACGGATTTGGAGTGTGGCATTGAATACGCTCACCTGGACAAGGCGGTAAAAGAGGGGCTTATCTCTGAAGAGAGAATCAACACCAGCTTGTTTCGTCTGTTGAAAGCCCGTTTTGAATTAGGAGAGATGGACGATGATGCTTTGGTTCCTTGGAGTAAGATTAGTATCGATACGGTAGATTGTCAGATGCACAAGCAAATGGCTTTGGATATTACCCGCAAATCGATGGTATTGCTACACAACAATGGGGTATTGCCATTGGGTAAAACCGGTGCTCGTATAGCCGTAATGGGACCTAATGCAAACGATTCAGTCATGCAATGGGGAAATTATGAAGGGACTCCATCTCACACGGTGACTGTTCTTGAAGGAATCCGTAATAAAATAGGTAATGTTATTTACGAGAAAGGATGTGAGTTACTCACGAACCAAGTATTCGATTCTTATTTCAGCGAAATATCTAACAACGGTAAACCTGGCTTTACCGGTACTTATTGGAATAATCTGGATTTGAAAGGTGAAGTGGCAGCTATACAGCAAGTCAGCACTCCTTTCAACTTCAATAATGGAGGTAATACGGTTTATGCTCCGGGAGTGAACCTTTACAACTTTACTGCTTCGTATGAGGGAACTTTCCGTCCGAAGAGTAATGGTGATTATACATTGGTTATTGAAGGTGATGATGGCTATCGTGTATACGTGAATGGACAAGAGGTCATTAACTATTGGGGTACACATGCCAGCGCTAAAAGGGAATATACCCTGAAAGCTGCTGCCGGGAAAGAGTATAAGATCAAGATAGAATATATGCAGGCTGGTGCTGAGGCTGTATTGCGTTTCGACTTGGGTATCTATCGTCAGATTGCTCCCGAAGCAGTAGCCGAAAGAGTGAAGGAGGCGGATGTTGTGATTTTTGTTGGTGGTATTTCTCCTAATCTCGAAGGTGAAGAGAAGAACTTTGTGAATTGTCCCGGCTTCGTTGGTGGTGATCGGACTTCAATCGAACTGCCGGAAGTACAGCGTAACATTCTGAAGGCATTGAAGAAAGCTGGTAAGAAAGTGATCTTTGTCAATTGTTCCGGTTCGGCAATGGCATTGGTGCCCGAAACTCAATCATGTGATGCCATATTGCAAGCATGGTATCCCGGTCAGGCTGGCGGAACAGCAGTCGCTGATATTATATTTGGTGATTATAATCCGAGTGGTAAATTACCTGTTACTTTCTATAAAAACACAGAGCAGTTACCCGATTTTGAAGATTACAGTATGAAAGGACGCACTTATCGGTATATGACAGAGAGTCCCTTATTTCCCTTTGGTTATGGATTGAGTTATACAACATTCCAATTTTCAAAAGCCGGATTAAATAAACGGGTGGCTACTATCAATCAGCCGGTGCAATTTAAAGTTAATGTAAAGAATACAGGTAAACGCGATGGAACTGAGGTAGTACAGATTTATATTCGTAAAGCGGACGATAAGGAGGGGCCGGTGAAAAGCCTTCGGGCGTTCCGTCCGGTAACCTTGAAAGCGGGTAAGTCTACTACAGTCAACATCACACTTTCACCGGATACTTTTGAATTTTTTGATCCCGAAACTAATACCATGCGTATTGTACCGGGAGACTATGAAATTATGTATGGTAACAGTTCGAATACTTTTCCGGAAAATAAGCTGAGTCTTCAGTTGAAATGAAAAGAGTTAGTTGAAGAATCGCAGGAAATGGGGATTAGTCGTCTATGACGGCAATCCCCATTTTTTTCATTAAGAAGCAAGCATTCATATTCTGTGCTACTCCGTTCTTCATTTGATAAGAGAAAGTAAGCTCATTGTTGGTGATCTCTGCTTCAAAACAATAGTTGCGGATATCTTCGGGGAAGAGATTAATAAGTGTCCCCAACATAAGGTCGTGTGTGGCTATGATGCCATTAGCCTGCAGTGCCATAAATTGCTTGATAAGGGCAAAAGAACCTTTTTGCTTATCGGTGGAGTTTGTTCCTTTCAATATTTCGTCAAGGATGATGAATAGCTCTTCACCTGCATTGAGCTTATCGATGATAAGTTTCAGACGTTTTAGTTCGGCAAAGAAATAAGATTCATTATCCGTAAGTGAATCGCTGGTGCGCAGACTGGTGATTAGGCGGGACGGATACAGTTTCATTCGTTTGGCCCATACAGGTGCACCTATGCAGGCTAATAGGTAATTGATTCCTACTGTACGCAGGTACGTACTTTTCCCTGCCATGTTAGCCCCTGTAATAATGATGAAGAAAGGACGTTTGGCGATGTCTATATCATTGCATACACACTTATCACGGTTCATGAGTGGATGTCCCAATGCTTCCGCTTCCATAGAGAAGGGAGTAGAAGTAATTTGTGGGTAGATATACTCCGGATGGTTGTAAGCGAAAGTAGCTAATGAACAATAAGCATCCATTTCTCCGATAGCTTTGAGCCAGGATGGGAGTTCGGAAGCATGCTTTTCTTTCCAGGCTTCTATCCGCATAATCTGTCGTAATTCCCAGAAAAGAGCACCGTTCAGAACGAAAGACATCAGCATATTATTACGTTGGTCAAGTGCATTCATTAAAGCAGTAAGTTTTTTAACAGCCTGTGAGGCGGTTTGTTTGTCACCACCTACAAGTTCCTTTATCTCCTGTAGTGCAGCACTGTGATATTCTTTTTCTTCAATGATATGAATGAGGCTGGCATAAGTAGCAAGTATCTGAAGCTTCTTTCCATAGAGTGCCTGCATCTTTGTTATTCCTCTTGAAAAGGCAAAGCTGAGAAGGAAGAAGCCAACAAAGATAATACCTGGTACTGTACCTGATACTATACCTGCTATGGCCAGTGTTATAAATATAATATTAATAGCAGGAACGATGAAAGGAAGTGCCCGAAGGATAGCATGATTCCTATAATAACTGGGACTGTCGGCCCATGCTTTTATTTCCTCTTCATCGGCAGATTTTCCTTTGTATAGCAGGCCGAGTATACGGAAACGCTGGCGCATCTTTAGTTCCGGGGCAAGTTCCCTTACAGCTTTCTGACGTTTTTCTATTTCAGCTTTATTTTCCAAATGGGTATTGAGCCAGGCAGCCAGCCGTTTTTTGCCTAAATCAGTTGAAGTACGGTTGATATACTGGAAAAGTGAACGTTCGCCAAACACATCGAGGTCATATGAATAGAGATGTGCCGGATTGATAAATTCTTCTCCGCTGTCAAAAGAAGAGCTGTCGTATTCTATAGCCTGAAGTTCTTGCCGGTTTATTTCTATTTTCTTTTCGAGATACTCTTTTTGATAGAACAAACGATTATGTAACTTTACCAGAAAAAGGAAAGGGACGAAAGTAAGGGCAACCACACCTGTGATAACAATCCATCCATTGTCCCAGAAATGAATAACTCCTGCAATGCCGGCTACGAATAATATTAGTCTTAAAGTGCCAATACGGTAGATCTGTTGCTTTGCTTTTCCGAGTTTCTGCTCTGCACTCTTAATGATATCCTGATAAGTATTGATAATATTCTTTAGCTGTTCCATATTATTTTATTTGTTTCTTACAAAAGTAGTATAATTAACAGGTAGCGTGTGTGGAGCTTGTTTTTGTCAATAGCAGATTTACTTTTTATTAACTAAAGCGGGCTGTTTCAGGAGAAAGTACCAATATTGACCAATAATGAGTGCTTCCCGCACGGGGAGATACTCACCACAGACAGAGTTATCGATCAGTAACGGAGATTATGGGCATATCTTTTCGGTGCCGGAAGTGTCCCTAAACGCCGCTGTTACCCTTGTCCGGTATTGTTTTCTGTCTTTCTCAGAAAGGAACGTTCTTTTTCCCGGTGCACAGCGTTGTTTTACATGTACATGTAAAGCTGCATGAGATGCACATGTCGTACTGCTCCACATGCACATGTCGTACTGTTTTACATGTACATGTAAAACAACGCTACACACCGAGGCACCATACATTACTCTACGAGTTGCGGCTTTATCGATATCGGAGAAAGAGATAAATGGTAATAACAGGCGCCATTTAGCACAAAACTGAACGGTTTTGAGTGTATTTCACCACAGTAGCACAGAGTACTATTTATCTGATAAAACGCGAATTAACACAGAACGCAGATTAGAAGACTGTAGTTCTTTGTCATACATTTGTTTCCCTTTGCGAAAATCTGCGATCATCTGCGTTTCAATAAAGATTTAAACTCTGTGGTGAGTTTTGCTAATGTCTATTCAAAATGGCCAACTACTGGTTTGCATTAACAATTAACACCCCAGTCAAGCTTTTCTTTCTTTTTTTAGAAATTTTCGACTGAAAAACTTGCTTCAATTCGTCAAATGATGTAACTTTCCAAACGATTAATGCTGTAGATAGGAGGTACTTATGAAAAAACTGTGGATTATTTGTTTACTGAGTATTGTGGGACTGCCTCTGGTTGCACAGAACATTGTTTATTCCAACCTGAAAGATTTACTGGCTCATGATGGCGATACAGTGACGGCTTTGAAAATAGAAAAGCGAACTAAAAATAATATTTCATTGTCCGGAGGAGCTGATTATAAGATCAGTGCTGATACTGACAAATCATTGTGCAAATATCTGAAGAAGCGTTGTTTTGCTGTACAAGAAGATACATCTCTTTATATCAATTGCAAGAAACTGCGTTATAAGCGCCTTCGTTTTGGTGGATGGTATGCTCCTGCCATGTGGGTAAATGGAAACATCTTTTTTAGTGCCATTCCAATTGGAGTCGTTGCAGCAAGTTCTTCGGTTACAATGGATGTCACATTGGGAGGAGTGGTCGGTGATGCCATAGCTGCTTCCAGTCTGGTTTCCAAGCGTGTATATTATGAGATTGATGCTACCACCGGGAAAATAGACTTTGTAGGACGAGATCGGATGTGTGCTTTGTTGGATTCCTATCCGGAATGGAAGGAAGCTTATCTGAACGAAAACAGTGAATCTGCCGAGACTACCGGAAAGTATCTTAGGTTACTTAAAACTGCAAAGAAATAATCTTTTTGATAATAAATGTCTTGAAATCTTTGTGATTTCCTTCCTTTTTCCTATCTTGCGAAGAGTTATCAAGCTGTAAATTATGACAGTTTGTAATCCTTAATCCTTGTTATTATGAAAATGACTCTCTGCAACACTTTACCTGCCTATCCAAATTTTGTAGAAGGTATACGGCGGGCACCGGATCGTGGTTATACGCTTACTCCGGCGCAGACAGCTACTGCTTTGAAGAATGCCTTGCGCTACATTCCTACAGAATTTCATGAACAACTGGCTCCTGAATTTATGGAGGAGCTCCGTACGCGTGGAAGAATTTATGGTTATCGTTTCCGTCCCGAAGGCGACTTGAAAGCTAAATCTATTGATGAATACCGGGGCAAATGCATCGAAGGTAAAGCTTTCCAGGTGATGATTGATAATAATCTTTGCTTTGACATTGCCCTCTATCCTTATGAACTTGTTACTTATGGCGAGACCGGACAAGTGTGTCAGAACTGGATGCAATATCGCCTTATTAAACAGTATCTTGAAGAACTGACTCAGGACCAAACTCTTGTAGTAGAATCAGGGCATCCGCTGGGGCTTTTCCGTTCACGTCCTGATGCTCCCCGGGTAATTATTACCAATGCGATGATGGTAGGGCAGTTTGATAATCAGCATGATTGGCATGTGGCTATGCAAATGGGAGTGGCCAATTATGGCCAGATGACTGCCGGTGGCTGGATGTATATCGGACCACAAGGGATTGTACATGGTACCTTTAACACTTTGTTGAATGCCGGTCGTATGAAACTTGGTATTCCTCAGGATAAGGATTTGCGGGGGCATCTGTTTGTGTCTTCCGGTTTGGGAGGTATGAGTGGTGCTCAGCCCAAGGCAGCAGAGATTGCTGGTGCAGCTTGTATTGTGGCCGAGGTAGATGCTTCCCGTATTGAAACCCGGTATGAGCAAGGGTGGGTAGGGCATGTGACAGATAATATGGGTGAAGCTTACCGTATGGCATGGGAAGCCATGCAACAGGATGAACCTTGTTCTGTGGCCTATCATGGTAATGTAGTCGACCTTTTGGAATATGCCGAAAGAGAAAATATACCTATTGAGTTACTTTCCGATCAGACCTCTTGTCATGCTGTTTATGAAGGTGGTTATTGCCCGGCCGGACTAACATTTGAGGAACGGACGCGTCTCTTACATGAATCTCCCGAAAAGTTTCGCTCTTTGGTAGATATTTCGCTCCGCCGTCATTTCGAAGTGATCAAAAAACTGGTAGCCCGTGGCACCTACTTTTTTGATTATGGAAACTCTTTCATGAAAGCTATTTATGATGCCGGGGTTCGGGAGATTTCGCGTAATGGGGTGGATGAGAAAGATGGTTTTATCTGGCCCAGTTATGTAGAAGATATCATGGGGCCGGAGTTGTTTGATTACGGTTATGGTCCTTTCCGTTGGGTGTGCCTGAGTGGCAAACATGAAGACTTGATAAAGACTGACCGTGCTGCAATGGAGTGCATTGATGTGAATCGTCGCGGTCAGGACCTGGATAATTATAACTGGATACGTGATGCCGAAAAGAACCGTTTGGTAGTCGGTACACAGGCACGTATCCTTTATCAGGATGCGTTAGGGAGAATGAAGATAGCACTCCGTTTCAATGAAATGGTACGTCGGGGTGAAGTGGGGCCTATTATGCTGGGGCGTGATCATCATGATGTCAGTGGGACCGATTCACCTTTTCGTGAAACCTCTAATATAAAAGATGGTAGTAATGTAATGGCAGACATGGCCGTACAGTGTTTTGCGGGTAATTGTGCCCGGGGTATGAGTCTTGTCGCGTTGCACAATGGAGGTGGTGTGGGTATTGGAAAAGCGATAAACGGAGGTTTTGGTATGGTGTGCGATGGCAGTGAACGGGTGGATGAGATATTACGTTCGGCAATGCTTTGGGATGTGATGGGCGGTGTGGCTCGTCGCTCATGGGCACGCAATGAACACGCTATGGAAACAAGTGAAACGTTTAACAAGACACATGGAGAGAACTATCATATAACGATGCCTTATGTTGCAGATGAAAAACTGATTAATAAATTAATAACCGAACTATGAGCTGGAATAAAATCATTGAGTGCGTCCCTAACTTTAGCGAAGGACGCGATTTAGAGAAAATAGATAAAATTATATCCCCTTTCCGTGCACGTGCCGGAGTAAAGCTGCTCGATTATAGTAATGATGAAGATCATAACCGTCTGGTGGTGACTCTTGTCGGAGAGCCGGAGGCATTGCGTGATGCCATCATAGAGGCAGTTGGAGTGGCTGTCGCATTGATTGATCTGAACTATCATACAGGGCAACATCCTCGCATGGGAGTAGTAGATGTCATTCCTTTTATTCCGATAAAGAATACAACGATGGATGAGGCTGTTGCACTTTCCAAAGAAGTGGGGGCAAAGGTGGCAGAACTTTATGGGCTTCCTGTCTTCCTATATGAGAAATCGGCTTCTGCCCCTCATCGTGAGAATCTGGCTGCTGTTCGCAAAGGTGAATTTGAAGGTATGGCAGCGAAGATAAAACTTCCCGAATGGACGCCTGATTTTGGTCCGGCCGAGCGACATCCAACAGCAGGAACTGTAGCTATTGGTGCACGTATGCCATTGGTAGCGTATAATATTAATCTGAGTACACCTAACCTGGAGATAGCTCATGATATTGCTAAAAAGATTCGTTTCATTGGTGGTGGACTTCGTTATTGTAAGGCAATGGGAGTCGAATTGAAGGACCGGGGGATCACACAAGTATCTATCAATATGACCGATTATACGAAGACTGCTCTTTATCGTGCTTTTGAGTTGGTACGTATCGAGGCCCGGCGTTATGGGGTGAGTATTGTTGGTAGTGAAATTATTGGTCTTGTTCCGATGGAGGCATTGATTGATACTGCTTCTTATTATCTCGGTTTGGAGAACTTCTCTATGCAACAAGTACTTGAAGCACGAATTATGGAATGATATATGGAACGTAGATTAAGGGTCGTTTACGTTCTAAAATACTAAATAAGTATGAGTGAAAACTTGATTATATTTAATGCCAAGATTGTGACCCCTCTCGGTTTTTCCGCCCGGAAGGGTAAGGAGATGTCACAACTGCAGATTATTGAAAACGGTACGGTAGAGGTTACTGATGGTATTATTACTTACGTTGGGCAGAACCGCGGTGAAGAGCGTGATGGTTATTATCATCACTATTGGCACTATAATGCCCGTGGCAAGTGTTTATTGCCTGGTTTTGTTGATTCGCATACCCATTTTGTTTTTGCAGGTGAACGTGCAGAAGAATTCTCCTGGCGTTTGAAAGGAGAAAGTTATATGTCCATAATGCAACGCGGAGGGGGTATTGCCAGTACGGTGAAGGCTACCCGTGAGCAAAACTTTGTCAAGGTGCGTTCCAAAGCCGAAGGCTTTTTGAGAAAAATGAGTGTAATGGGGGTTACTACCGTAGAAGGAAAGAGCGGTTACGGGCTTAATCGTGACACCGAGTTACTGCAACTGAAAGTAATGCGTAGTTTGAACAACGATGAGCATAAGCGAGTGGATATTGTATCCACTTTTCTGGGGGCGCATGCTTTGCCGCCGGAGTATACAGGACGGGAGGATGAATATATTAATTTCCTGATTCATGAAATGCTTCCCATTATCCGGCAAAACGAACTCGCCGAATGTTGTGACGTTTTTTGTGAACAAGGGGTTTTCTCGATAGAACAGTCCCGTCGTTTGCTTACAGCCGCACGTGATCAAGGTTTCCTGCTGAAACTTCATGCGGATGAAATCGTTTCGCTCGGAGGGGCCGAATTAGCCGCTGAACTGAATGCTTTGTCTGCCGATCATCTGTTACATGCTTCTGATACTGGTATCCGTGCAATGGCTGAAGCCGGAGTGGTAGCTACCTTGTTGCCTCTGACTGCTTTTGCGCTGAAAGAACCTTATGCCCGTGCCCGTGACATGATGGATGCCGGTTGTGCTGTGGCTTTAGCTACAGATTTGAATCCGGGCAGCTGTTTTTCCGGTTCTATCCCACTAACCTTTGCGCTTGCCTGTATTTACATGGGCTTTACCATTGAGGAAGCTATTACTGCATTAACTTTGAACGGAGCTGCTGCATTGAACCGTGCCGACCGCATTGGTAGTATTGAAGTTGGCAAACAAGGTGACTTCGTGGTTCTGGACTCAACGGACTATAATATTCTACCTTATTATATAGGTATGAATTGTGTGAATACAACGATAAAGAGAGGTGTTCTTTATCCTGTAGTTTAATGATAAAACTAAAAAATAAGATCATTATGTTAGTAGATTTGAAAGTAACGGATTTTCTGAATAAAGTAGCCGGAAGTGATCCTGTACCCGGTGGTGGTAGTGTAGCAGCTCTCAATGGGGCTATTGCATCTGCTTTGGCAGCTATGGTAGCAGGCTTGACTATTGGCAAAAAGGGCTATGAAGATACCGGGGAAATCATGAAGCATATTCAGACTCTCGCTCTTACACAGAAAACGGGATTTGTGGTTGATATTGATCGAGATTCTGAAGCATATAATAAAGTATTTGATTGTTTTAAATTACCCAAAAGTACAGATGAAGAAAAAAAAATCCGCAGTGCTGCCATTCAGGAAGCTACAAAGTTTGCTGCCCTTGTTCCTATGCAGGTAGCCCGTAATGCTTACGAACTAATGGGTATTATTGCTGATGTAGCTAAAATGGGGAATCGTAATGCGGTGACCGACGCTTGTGTAGCCATGATATCCGCTCGTTCGGCTGTGTTGGCGGCCTTGATGAACGTCCGTATTAATCTTGGTTCGCTCAAAGATAGAACCTTTGTAGAACAGTTACAGTCTGAGGCGGATGAATTGGAGCGTAAAGCCTGTATCAAAGAGAAAGAGTTACTGGATGCTATCAACCAAGATTTAAGAATATGAACAATGTTTATTATGTAGGTTCAGGTGAACTTACTTTCGATATTATCGAGCGCATCATCAATGAGAATCTGAAACTGGAACTTGCTCCCGAAGCAAAGCTTCGCATTCAGAGATGTCGTGATTATCTGGACCAAAAAATAGCTGCTTCTGATACTCCTCTTTATGGTATTACTACCGGCTTTGGTTCCTTGTGTAGCAAGAATATTTCTCCTGATGAACTCGGTACGTTGCAAGAGAATCTCATCAAAAGTCATGCTTGTAGCGTGGGGGAGGAAATTCGTCCGGTTATCATCAAGTTGATGATGCTTTTCAAAGCCCATGCTTTGTCACTGGGGCATAGTGGTGTGCAGGTGATCACTGTGCAACGTATCCTTGATTTCTTTAACAATGATGTGATGCCCATCGTATATGACCGTGGCTCTTTGGGAGCTTCGGGTGATCTGGCTCCTTTGGCCAATCTTTTCTTACCACTGATTGGAGTCGGTGATGTTAACTACAAAGGGAAGAAGCGCGAAGCTATCAGTGTGCTTGACGAATTTGGGTGGGAACCCGTGAAATTGATGAGTAAAGAAGGGCTTGCCTTGCTCAATGGTACTCAGTTTATGAGTGCCAACGGGGTCTTTGCTATTCTTAAAGCTTTCCGGCTTTCCAAAAGAGCTGACCTTATTGCTGCTATTTCGCTTGAGGCTTTTGATGGACGTATCGAACCCTTTATGGACTGTATTCAGCAAATCCGTCCGCATAAAGGGCAAATTGAAACAGGAGAGGCTTTCAGGAATCTACTTCAAGGTAGCGAACTCATTGCGCGTCCCAAAGCCCATGTACAGGATCCATACTCGTTCCGTTGTATTCCGCAAGTACATGGGGCCACAAAAGACGCTATCCGTTATGTCGCTTCCGTATTGTTGACCGAAATCAACTCCGTTACCGATAATCCTACTATCTTTCCTGATGAGGACCGTATTATCTCCGGAGGGAACTTCCATGGGCAACCTCTTGCTATCTCTTATGATTTTCTTGCCATTGCCCTTGCCGAGCTCGGAAATATTTCCGAGCGTCGCGTTGCACAACTTATAATGGGGCTTCGTGGTTTACCCGAATTTCTGGTTGCTAATCCTGGATTGAATTCCGGCTTTATGATACCGCAGTATGCCGCCGCTTCTATGGTAAGCCAGAATAAAATGTACTGCTATGCTGCTTCCAGTGATTCCATCGTTTCGTCCAATGGACAAGAAGATCATGTCAGTATGGGGGCTAATGCGGCTACAAAGTTATATAAGGTGATGGATAACCTGGAACACATTCTTGCTATCGAATTGATGAATGCCGCTCAGGGGATTGAATTCCGTCGGCCAGAGAAAACCTCTGCGAAACTGGAACGTTTTTTGACCGAATATCGGAAAGAAGTTCCTTTTGTCAAAGATGACATTGTGATGTATAAGGAGATTCATAAAACAGTAGCTTTCCTTAACCGGACAAAGTTTGATTATTAACAGTTTCTTTTCTTCTTTATAGGTAAAAACTACCTGAAAATGAAAAACTATAGCGGATATATCCCGGGAACTTACCGGAATATATCCGCTATTTGTCGATTATTACCCCTATATTGCCGAGAAAACTTTTTCTATATCTTACTGATTATCTACTTTTGTGGTGTACTTATTGTTAACACTTGTTTTCACATTGCTTCGTTAACCTATAATAATTATCAAATGTAAGCGATTAATATGGAAACTAAATTTGTAATCTGAGTTTTCTATCTATCTTTGTTCCGTTTTCACAAGCTATTAGTGTGAAAGTACAGATAGTAAAAACGGCTAATTATAAAGAAATGGATGATGAGTACTAACGCAAAAGAAATTTCGAACAGAGTAGAGTTGAGAGACAGAATTATAGTGAAAGCCACTGAAGCCTTTACTTTACATGGTATTAAAAGCATAACGATGGATGATATAGCTACCTCGTTAGGTATATCAAAGCGTACGCTTTATGAAGTTTTTGAAGACAAGGAGACGTTGTTGAGAGAGGTTATTCTGAAAAACCAGGAGGATAAAAATGAGTTTCTGGAAAATCTTTTGGCTGAGTCAACAAATGTATTGGAGGTTATTTTGGTGTGTTTTCAAAAGAGCATTGAGGTGTTCCATCAGACTAACAAACGCTTTTTTGAGGATCTGAAGAAATATCCTCATGTTTTTAATATGGTGAAAAAGAATCGCGATAAAGATTCGGAAAGTACAATTGCTTTTTTCAAATCGGGTGTGGAACAAGGTATTTTCCGGGATGATGTGAATTTTGCAATTGTCAATTTACTCGTTCGTGAACAATTTGACTTGCTGATGAATACGGATATCTGCAAAGAGTATCCTTTTTTGGAAGTTTATGAGTCAATCATGTTTACTTTCCTTCGTGGGATAGCCACCGAAAGAGGAGCGAGAGTGTTGGAAGAATTTATACAGGAATATCGGAAAAATAGAATAGAGCGGACGGGAGAATAACTTTTCCTGATTTTACAAACAACTAAAGTTTACAAAAAGAAGAAGACTTATTTATGAACAAAATGAGAAAATTAGCAGGTAAGAAGCTGCTTTTAGGTATAGCAGTTTTTCTTGCCGGGGGCTTTGTACGGGCACAGGAGGCAAAGGATACTTTGACCCTGACTTTGGATAAAGCACTGGAAATTGCTCTGAGTGAGAATCCCACTATTAAAGTGGCAGATGAAGAAATCTCCTTAAAGGAGGTAGCCAACAAGGAAACCTGGCAGAACTTATTACCTCAGGTTAGCATCTCAGGATCGCTGGATCATACGATTAAAGCGGCTCAGATGAATCTTGGTGGGCAATCCTTTAAGATGGGACAGGACAATTCAAATACGGCGAATGCAGGTTTAGCTGTCAGTTTGCCTTTATTTGCTCCTTCCGTTTACAAAGCTATGTCAATGACTAAGACTGATATTGAATTGGCGGTTGAGAAATCAAGAGCTTCTAAACAAGATCTGGTTAATCAGGTGACAAAGGCGTATTACCAACTGATGTTGACGCAAGATACCTATGAGGTAATGCAGAAAAGTTATAAACTGGCAGAAGATAATTTTAATGTTGCCAATGCTAAATATCAGCAAGGAACTGTAAGCGAATTTGATAAGATTAGTGCTGAAGTACAGATGCGCAGTGTAAAACCCAGTGTTGTGTCAGCTTCAAATGCGGTGACATTGGCGAAGTTGCAATTGAAGGTATTGATGGGTATTACAGCTGATGTAGACCTGAAGGCCGATGATAATCTGGCTAATTACGAAACGGCTTTGTTTGCCGGAGAATTGAGCGCCGGAGATGAAAGTCTGATCAATAATACGACTATGAAGCAATTTGATTTGAATCATAAATTGCTTCTTAAGAACATCAAGTCTCAACGAACAAATTTCCTTCCGACACTTTCTATGTCTCTTTCGTATCAGTATCAGTCTCTTTATAATCCGAACCTGAATTTCTTTGATTATACCTGGAGTAATAGTTCTTCATTGATGTTTAATTTGAGTATTCCTTTGTATAAGGCCAGTAATTTTACAAAAATGAAAACGGCTCGTATACAGGTAAAACAACTGGAATGGAACCGTTTGGATACGGAACGTAAGTTGAATATGCAGATAGAAAGTTATCGTAGTAATATGGCGGCCAGCTCGGAGCAGGTTGTAAGTAACAAAGAAAATGTATTGCAAGCTGAGAAAGCAGTATTGATTGCCGGTAAGCGTTATGAAGTGGGAAAGGGTACTGTACTCGAATTGAATAGCTCGCAGGTGTCATTGACACAAGCGGAACTTACTTACAATCAATCGATCTACGATTATTTGGTATCTAAGGCTGACCTTGATCAGGTATTGGGTAGAGATGAGGTAATAAAATAAACCAGGAAAAATAAAAATATAGAAAATCACATGAAAAAGAGTTTCCAATTAGTAGCCTTGTTTGCTATTATGCTGCTAGGCTCGTGTACTGGCGGAAAAGAACAGAAAGCTGTTGAAAAAGTTGAAGATAAGCCTAAGGTAAAATTGGCGGATGTGACAGCACGGCCTGTTGATCAGATACAGGAATATACGGCAACAGTAGAAGCGGAAGTTAAGAATAATATAGCTCCGGCGTCTCCTGTGAGAATAGATAAGATATTTGTAGAAGTGGGTGACCGCGTTTCAAAAGGACAGAAGTTGGTACTTATGGATGAGGCCAGTTTGAAACAGATGAAATTGCAACTGGAAAACAAACGTCTTGAATTTAATCGTGCTGATGAACTTTATAAAGTAGGCGGTACTTCCAAATCAGAATGGGATGCCTTGAAGATGGCACTTGAAGTACAAGAGACGGCTTATAAGAATTTAATGGAGAATACAACATTGGTTAGCCCGATTAGCGGAATCATAACTGCACGTAATTACGATAACGGAGATATGTACAGCGGTGGAAACCCGGTGCTGGTTGTAGAGCAGATTACTCCGGTAAAACTGATGATCAATGTTTCTGAAACTTATTTCTCTCAGGTAAAAAAAGGGTCTCCTGTTGCAGTGAAGCTGGATGTGTATGGTGATGAAGAGTTTGCTGGAAAGGTTAGCCTCGTTTATCCTACCATTGATGCAACTACACGTACTTTTCCTGTTGAAATCAAGCTGGAAAACAAAGATCAGCGGGTACGTCCGGGAATGTTTGCCCGTGCTACTTTGAATTTTGGTACTCAGGACAACGTAGTTGTTCCCGATTTGGCTATTGTAAAACAGGCGGGTGCCGGCGACCGTTACGTATTTGTATACAAAGATGGAAAAGTTTCTTACAATAAAGTGGAACTTGGACGTCGTATGGGTACAGAATATGAGCTGAAGTCGGGTGTACCCAACAACTCACAGGTAGTTGTTGCAGGACAGGCACGCCTGATTAACGGTACAGAAGTAGACGTAGAGAAATAAAATTAACGATTAATGATTAGTGATAAGTGATTAGCACTCATTGTGCTTTCACTCATCATTCATCACTCAATAACTAATCACTAAACAACATGAGTTTATACGAAGGAGCGGTAAAAAAACCGATTATGACCTCCCTCTGCTTTCTTGCAGTGGTGATCTTTGGTCTTTTCTCTTTATCAAAACTACCTATCGACTTGTATCCGGATATCGATACAAATACGATTATGGTAATGACCGCCTATCCCGGAGCCAGTGCTTCGGATATAGAAAATAACGTGACCCGACCGTTGGAAAACACGTTGAATGCTGTTAGTAACCTGAAGCATATTACTTCACGGTCGTCAGAAAACATGTCCTTGATTACGCTGGAGTTTGAATTTGGTAATGACATCGATGTACTGACGAACGATGTCCGGGACAAACTTGACATGGTGAGTTCACAGCTCCCGGATGATGTGGAGAATCCTATCATCTTTAAGTTTAGTACGGACATGATTCCTATCGTACTATTGTCTGTACAGGCCAATGAAAGCCAGTCGGCACTTTATAAAATTTTGGATGACCGCGTAGTGAATCCTTTAGCTCGTATTCCCGGTGTGGGTACAGTATCTATCAGTGGTGCTCCGCAGCGTGAAATTCAGGTATATTGTGACCCGAATAAGTTAGAGGCTTATCATCTGTCTATTGAGACCATCAGCTCTATTATTGGTGCAGAGAATAAAAATATTCCCGGTGGTACCTTTGATATTGGTAACGAAACTTATTCGTTGCGTGTAGAGGGAGAGTTTAACGATTCCCGGCAGTTAGAAGATATAGTAGTAGGTACTTACAATGGTGCCAGTGTTTATCTTCGCGATGTGGCCCGTGTGGTTGACACAGTGGAAGAACGTGCGCAGGAGACATATAATAACGGTGTAAAGGGTGCTATGATTATTGTACAGAAACAATCGGGTGCCAACTCTGTGGAAATCTCAAGAAAGGTAGAAGAAGCGTTGCCCCGTTTGCAGAAGAACCTGCCGAGTGATGTGAAACTGGGAGTCATTGTTGATACATCCGATAACATTCTGAATACAATTGACAGTTTGGCCGAAACGGTACTTTATGCTTTACTCTTTGTTGTTATCGTAGTATTCCTCTTCCTGGGACGTTGGAGGGCAACATTGATTATTTGTATCACGATTCCGCTTTCGTTGATAGCCTCATTTATTTATCTGGCCATCACCGGGAATACGATTAATATCATTTCTCTGTCTTCCCTTTCCATTGCTATCGGTATGGTGGTAGATGATGCTATTGTAGTATTGGAGAATGTTACAACACATATTGAGCGTGGTTCTGATCCGAAACAGGCCGCTGTACATGGAACAAACGAGGTGGCTATCTCAGTTATTGCGTCTACGTTGACTATGATTGCGGTGTTCTTCCCGCTGACTATGGTAAGCGGTATGTCTGGTGTGATGTTTAAGCAGCTGGGATGGATGATGTGTGCTATTATGTTTATCTCCACGGTTGCAGCTTTATCATTGACTCCGATGCTTTGTGCTCAGCTGTTAAAGCTTCAGAAGAAACAATCAAAGGCATTCACGATGTTCTATAGACCTATTGAAAAATCATTGGATGGATTGGACAACTGGTATGCCCGTATGCTGAATTGGGCTGTTCGTCATCGTTCGGTTATTGTTGTCGGTTGTATCTTATTCTTTGTTGTCAGTTTATTCTGTGCCAAAGGTATTGGTACAGAATTTTTCCCGGCACAAGATAATGCCCGTATTGCTGTACAGCTTGAACTGCCGATTGGTACCCGTAAAGAGTTGGCTCAAGAGATATCTGAGAAGTTGACCAATCAGTGGATGACAAAGTATAAGGAAATAATGAAGGTATGTAACTATACTGTAGGCCAAGCTGATTCTGATAATACATGGGCTTCTATGCAGGATAACGGTTCTCACATTATTTCTTTCAATATCAGTTTGGTGGATCCGGGAGATCGTAAAATCTCGTTGGAGCAGGTCTGCGATGAGATGCGTGATGATTTGAAGAAGTATCCTGAGTTTAGTAAGGCACAGGTGATTCTTGGAGGTAGTAATACAGGTATGTCTGCTCAGGCCAGTGCCGACTTTGAAATTTATGGTTATGATATGGCAACTACCGATAGCGTAGCTGCTCAGTTGAAACGACGGTTGCTGGATGTAAAAGGAGTATCTGAGGTAAATATCAGTCGTAGCGACTACCAACCGGAGTATCAGGTAGATTTTGACCGTGAAAAATTGGCTTTGCATGGACTCAACTTGGCTACTGCCGGCACTTATCTGCGTAATCGTATCAATGGTGCTATTGCCTCTAAATATCGTGAAGATGGTGATGAGTATGATATTAAAGTACGTTATGCCCCTGAGCATCGTACCAGTCTTGAAAGTTTGGAAAATGTTTTGGTATATAACGCTAAAGGAGAGGCTGTTCGTATAAAAGATCTTGGTACGGTGGTTGAACGTTTTGCGCCTCCTACCATTGAACGTAAAGACCGCGAACGTATTGTGACGGTATCTGCTGTTATCTCTGGTGCTCCGCTGGGTGATGTGGTAAGTGCAGGTAATGCTATTATTGATAAGATGGATATACCATCGGAAGTGACGATTCAGGTTGCCGGTTCGTTTGAAGATCAGCAAGATTCGTTCCGGGATCTGGGAACACTGGCTATCTTAATTGTGGTCCTCGTATTTATTGTAATGGCTGCACAGTTTGAATCACTTACTTATCCATTCATCATTATGTTCTCACTCCCGTTTGCATTTAGTGGGGTGTTGATGGCACTATACTTCACGAATAGTACATTGAGTGTAATGAGTTTATTGGGAGCTATCATGTTGATTGGTATTGTGGTGAAGAATGGTATTGTGCTTATTGACTACATTACCCTGTGCCGTGAACGCGGACAATCGGTATTGCATTCGGTTGTGACCGCCGGTAAGAGTCGTCTTCGTCCGGTATTAATGACTACTGCTACTACTGTTCTTGGTATGATCCCGATGGCTATTGGTGGCGGACAAGGTTCGGAAATGTGGAGCCCGATGGCAATTGCCGTAATTGGTGGTTTGACGATATCTACCATCCTTACGTTAATTTTGATCCCAACATTGTATTGTGTATTTGCCGGTACAGGTATTAAACGCCAACGTAAAGCTATGAAACGTCAGCGCGCATTGGATATCTATTTTCAGGAGCATAAAGACGAAATCATAAAGAAATAACTAATAATTGAAAATATGAAATCAGTATTAATAACATTCGACCAAGCCTATTATGAACGTATCATTGCTTTGTTGGATCGCCTCAATTGCCGTGGTTTCACTTATCTGGAGCGTGTACAAGGACGTGGCTCAAAGACTGGTGAGCCGCATTTCGGAAGCCATGCATGGCCCAGTATGTGTTCGGCCATTCTATCTGTGGTTGAGGATGAGAAGGTAGACCCGCTATTGGATACGCTGCATAAAATGGATTTGCAGACAGAACAACTTGGACTACGTGCATTTGTCTGGAATATTGAACGGAGTATCTGATACTACCGTAAATTAACATAAAGAAAGGAGAATCTCATTGATCATGTAGATTCTCCTTTCTTTTTATCTGTCTTATCTATCTTTGCTTCAAGCGAAGATAAGCTGTATCTTGGCATAAAAAATGAACGAGTTCGTTTTATTCTGCTCTCGGTTTACATTATCTTTGCAGCTCCTTATTAAAAGAAAGTAAGAGAGTGCATGAAGAATTATCTGAAATATTCGTTGGGACTGACCTTATTTATTCTGGTTGCTTTGATTGGCATGCATTGGTTACCGGTCATAACGATTGATGGACATACAATGAGACGGGTGGACTTGTTGAGTGATATTCGTACACCTGAACCGGAAGAAGAAAAGATGGAAGCAGACAGCCTTCCTCCCGTACCTGAAGTGAAGCCTGCCTTTATAGACACCTGTCGTACAGGGATGACCTGTATAGAAGATTATAGTGATTCTACCCTGCGTGGGATGACTCCTTTCTACCGTGCACTGGACGAGATTCCGATGAAGAAGCGCCTGGTGCGTATCGCTGTCTTCGGTGATTCCTTTATAGAGGCCGATATATTCACTGCCGATCTGCGTGAAATGTTACAGAAACGTTTTGGGGGATGCGGAGTGGGCTTTGTCACCATAACTTCTATGACCAGTGGATACCGTCCCACAGTACGCCATTCGTTCGGAGGATGGTCCAGCCATGCCGTAACGGATAGTGTTTATTTCGATCGAAAAAAACAAGGCCTTTCCGGACATTATTTTATCCCCAACAATAATGCTTACGTTGAACTCCGTGGACAGAATAAGTATGCTTCTTTATTAGATACCTGTCAGCAGGCGTCTATCTTTTTTTATAATAAAGGTGCGGTTGATCTCTCTGTTCGTATAAATCGGGGAGAGACAGAAAACCGGCAATTTGAACCTGATGGGCATTTGCAGGCAATGCAGGTGGAGGGACGTATCGGATCTGTACGTTGGACAGTAAATCAGGCGGATTCTACGTTGTTTTATGGTATGGCGATGGATGGTACGCAAGGGATTATTGTTGATAACTTCTCTTTGCGTGGTAGTTCCGGACTTTCTCTGCGAACGATTCCTGCCAGCATAATAAAAGAGTTCAATGAGCAGCGTCCCTACGATCTTGTCATTTTGCAGTACGGACTGAATGTTGCTACTCAACGCGGCTACAATTATGATAATTATCAGAAAGGGTTACTTACTGCTATTGAGCATTTGAAGGAGTGTTTCCCACAGGCAGGTTTTCTGTTGCTTAGTGTAGGCGATCGTGACTATAAAACCGATACAGGAGAACTTCGTACGATGCCGGGAGTTAAGAATCTGATTCGCTATCAACAGAATATAGCCGCTGAGAGTGGCATCGCTTTCTGGAATATGTTTGAAGCAATGGGAGGAGAAGGTAGTATGGCAAAACTGGTACATGCAAAACCTTCCATGGCAAATTATGATTATACACATATTAACTTCCGGGGTGGAAAACATCTGGCAGGGTTGTTTTATGAAACATTACTCTACGGAAAAGAACAATATGACAGGAGACGTGCTTATGAGAATAAATAAGTTTTTGTTATTTATCGTAATTCTCTTCCTGTCAGCTTCGTTAAAGCTTTTTGCACAGGATGCTTTGCCTGTATGTCCCGTACGGGGGACACCGATGAAAAGTGCTAAGCCGATGCGTGAGATGAAACTGCTTTACGATACTCTATCTGTGCAAATTGATTTGCCGGCTGCCTTTAAAGGAATAGGAATAAATGAGATTGTTGACAGTTTGGGGATACTTTCTCCTGTGCTGGAGCATTTGCGCCTTGTAAAAGGAGGAATATTGGAAGATACTGTACGTATTTTGCATATTGGAGATAGCCATATTCGGGGACATATTTACCCCCAGACCACCGGACAACGATTGGCTGAGACTTTTGGCAGTGTTTCCTATACTGATATGGGAGTAAATGGGGCAACCTGTCTCACTTTTACACATCCCGACCGTATCGCTGCCATTGCTGCACTTAAACCGGAACTTCTTATACTCTCTTTCGGAACAAATGAGAGCCATAATAAACGGTATAATGCTAATTTGCATTATCAGCAGATGGATGAACTTATTTCGCTGATTCGTGACAGTTTACCGGATGTTCCGATCCTGTTAACGACTCCTCCCGGTTCTTATGAAAGTTTCCGACGGCGAGGCAGGCGCCGGACATATACTATCAATCCGCGCACAGTGACGGCTGCCAATACCATTCAGAAGTACGCTCGTGATCATCATCTGGTTGTTTGGGATATGTATAATGTAGTGGGGGGAAGCCTTCGTGCCTGTAAGAACTGGCAGGAAGCCAGGTTGATGCGCCCCGATCATGTACATTATTTGCCTGAAGGATATATTCTCCAGGGTAATTTATTATACGAAGCCATTATTAAAGCTTACAACGATTATGTTTCCCATTGATATAGATTTTAGCCGCCTCCGTGAGGTTTTCACATATAATCCGGAGGCTCCGATGATATTTAGTAGCGGAATATTTCTCTGGCTGTTTGCCGCCTTTATGGTGGTGTATGTACTTCTGCGTCATAAGTATACTGCGCGTATCTTGTTTGTTACCTTGTTTTCTTATTATTTTTATTATAAGAGTAGCGGTACTTATTTCTTTTTATTGGCTATTGTAACAGTTGGCGATTTTGTGTTTGCCCGTCTGATGGATCGCACTGACAATAAGTATGGACGGAAAGCGTGGGTGATGCTAAGTCTTTCTATCAATCTGGGATTACTTTGTTATTTTAAGTATACAAATTTTCTGGGTGGAGTTATTGCTTCATTGATGGGCGGACAATTTACAGCGCTTGATATATTCCTTCCTGTAGGCATCTCTTTCTTTACTTTTCAGTCGCTGAGTTATACAATCGATGTTTACCGAAGGGATATAAAACCACTTACCAATTTACTGGATTATGCTTTTTACGTGTCCTTTTTTCCTCAACTGGTGGCAGGACCTATTGTACGGGCACGTGATTTTATACCTCAGATTCGTAAGCCGCTTTATGTTTCGCAGGAAATGTTTGGACGGGGTATCTTTTTGATTGTAGCCGGTTTGTTTAAGAAAGCTGTTATCTCAGACTATATCAGTATCAATTTTGTAGAACGTATTTTTGATAACCCTACGCTTTATTCAGGTATAGAAAACCTGATGGGACTTTATGGGTATGCACTGCAAATTTATTGCGATTTTTCCGGATATAGTGATATGGCTATTGGTATTGCTCTCTTATTAGGCTTCCATTTTAATCTGAATTTTAATTCTCCGTATAAATCGGCTTCTATTACAGAGTTTTGGCGACGTTGGCATATTTCTCTGTCAAGCTGGTTGCGTGATTATCTGTATATCTCATTGGGAGGAAATCGGCATGGTAAATTCCGTCAGTATCTTAATCTTATTATTACAATGTTTCTGGGGGGATTATGGCATGGAGCATCCTGGAATTTTGTTTTATGGGGTATGTTTCATGGCGTAGCGTTGGCGCTCCATAAAGCCTGGATGACTATCATAGGGCGTAAGAAAGGGGAAGAAAGTCATGGTGTCCGTCGTTTTTTGGGTGTTATTATTACATTTAACTTTGTTTGTTTCTGTTGGATTTTCTTTCGTAATGCCGATATTCATAACTCAATGGATATGCTGGGACAGATATTTACAACTTTCCGCCCACAACTGTTCCCGCAATTATTAGAGGGATACTGGCGTGTTTTTGCTTTGATGGCATTGGGCTTTCTACTTCATTTTGCTCCTGATAGTTGGGAAAATGCAGTTTGTCGTGGGGTAATTCGCCTCCCGTTTTTAGGCAAAGCATTATTAATGGTGGCTATGATTTATCTGGTTATTCAGATGAAGAGTAGCGAGATCCAACCATTCATTTACTTCCAGTTTTGAGTGTTTTCCGCACGGGGAGGTACGCCAGGCGATGATTAATTGAAACGCAGATGAACACAGATTTTCGCAAAGGGAAATAAATAGATGATTAATATCTACAGTCTTTTAATCTACATTAATCTGCGTTTCATTAAATAAATAGTACTTTGTGGAACTCTGTGCTACTTTATGGTGGAATATATTCAAGACCGTATTACGATCATCCGTATTTCATCAGATAGCAATATTAATCCACACTTATTTCATCCACAAATAAGTAAGGTGTTTTTCCTTCTCCGGCGTGTCCTTTCGGCAAGGCGGGGCTACACTTGATTGTTACTTTTACAAAAGTAGCTTTTACCGGTGAGAATTCTACATTGTAATCTTCTATTCCTTTTTTGCCTAAGTTTGTTTCAGAAGGGTAGGTTTCTGAAGCTACTTCTTGGAAGTCTTTCCCATTTTCTGATACGGAAACAGCCAATCCGGTGGCTCCCATGATCCAGGCTCCCATGTCAACAATAGCTTCTGTTGAAACTTTGCTTATTTCTGTTGGTACTCCTAAATGAATGGTTGCTTCAACATCTGTTCCCCAAAAGCCTAACCAGCGTCCACCGGCATAGCTGTTTCCCCCCTTTAATCCGTCTACTAAAGTCGTAGCACCTTTATAGGAGTATTTGGCCGAAGGCTGAGCTTTCAGTTCAATCGGGCAACAGGTGGCTTTGTTGAAATTAACCTGTTCGGATATAATCTTACTGTTACCGGTAGGACGAACAGCAACGGCCTTGAAATCTGCAACCTGTGTAATGGTTATGGGAGCTTCATATTTCGTTCCGTTCGTAGGAGTCGGTTCTGTTCCATCCAATGTATAGTAAACAGGTGCATTATCCACTGTGCTAAGCTCTATCATTACTGCTTTTTTGTCTGGGTCGGATGTGATATTTGATTTAATATCAAACACATGTTTGCCGTAGTTGAGGCTATCACGATCATAAAAAGCTAAAAGTCGGGGCAAGCGTTTGGTGAAGTCACTATAATCCTTCTTTTCGGGAAGTGTCCATTGAACTTCTGCCAAAGCAGCCATACGTGGGAGTACCATGTATTCTACCTGTTTTGTCGTAGGGATATATTCACACCAAAGATTGGCTTGAGCACCAATAATGTGCTTTTTCTCTTCTGCGTTTAAATCCTCCGGAACAGGTTCCATACTATATACGCGTTCCAATGTTATACAACCACCGATAGCATCTGGTTCATCTTTTGTGTCTGCTGTTTGGTAATAGTCAAAATATACATAAGTGTTTGGAGTCATAATCACATCGTGTCCCAACTTGGCAGCTTCTATTCCACCAGCCATTCCGCGCCACGACATTACGGTCGCATTGGGTGCTACGTCCCCTTCCAGGATCTCGTCCCAGCCAATTATCTGGCGCCCTTTACTATTGAGGAATTTCTCTGCACGTTGCATGCAGTAACTTTGCAAACGGTCTTCCGCCGTATGTTTAGCGTCAGCTTTCAAGCCCTCTGCTTTGATACGTGCTTGGCACTTCGGACATTTGGCCCAACGATTGCGTGGAGCTTCGTCACCTCCGATGTGGACATACTTATAAGGGAACAGGTCGGCTACCTCGCCCAGTACATCTTCTATAAATTGCATTGTTTTATCGTTACCAATGCAAAGTACATCTTCAAATATTCCCCAGTTTTTTTCTACTTCATACGGACCTCCCGTACAACCCAGTTCCGGGTAAGCAGCCAAAGCAGCAACCATATGTCCGGGCAGGTCTATTTCAGGGATGATGTTGATATAGCGTTCCTTTGCATAGTCTATAACTTCTTTAATTTGTTCTTGTGTGTAGAAACCTCCATAAGGTGTGCCGTCATATTCACCGGAGTTGTGCCCTATTACTGTTGCTGAACGTTGTGAGCCTATTTCCGTTAACTTCGGATATTTTTTTATTTCAATTCTCCATCCCTGGTCGTCTGTCAGATGCCAATGGAAAGTATTCATGTTATGTAGTGCCAGCAGGTCGATGTATTTCTTTACGAATTCTATCGGGAAGAAGTGGCGGCTTACGTCGAGATGCATGCCCCGGTAACTGAAGCGTGGATAATCTTTGATGGTTACTGCCGGAAGTGCAATCTTGGTGCCGGCAGTAGTTGCCGGAATTGATTTTCGCAAAGTTTGTATGCCGTAGAACACTCCATTAGGCGTTTGTCCGTTAATGGTGACTTGTTCGGAAGATACTGTAAGCTCGTATCCTTCTTTTTCCGTTATACTCTTGTCCAACCCTAAGATAATAGTATTTTGCGGTGTACTTTCCGATGTGATTGTTGCAATGTCGAGTTCTTTTCCTGTCGCATCTTTGATATATCCGGATAAAAACTCTGCGTTTCGTTTCAGCAACTCGTTTCCTTCCGGATAAAGAATTTTTGTGGTTTCCTGTAGTGTGAAAAGCGGTTCCTGACTGACAACGACCTCTTGGGGGAGAGGGATTACCTGATAATTGATTTCTTCCTTTTGCGTATTGCATGAAGCGAAAGCCAATGTAGCGACCGCAAGAAGTGCTTGGTTAAGTTTTCTCATAATAAAACTGATTAGTATTAGTTTGGGCAAATATAGTAAAAATTATAGTTATGATTTGTTTAAATAGGATATTAAGTATAGGGATACTTTTTCAGTAAAAATCAAATAGATGTGCGAATCAGTAGTTGGCTATTGAGTTCAAAGCTGATCGTAAATAGATTCATATCCGTATAGTAACGAAAAGATTATGACCCTATCTTTTCGATAGCGGAAGTGTCCATAGACGGCATTGTTACCCTTGCCCGGTATTGTACTTTGTCTTTCTCAGAAAGGAACGTTCCTTTCCCCGGTGAACAGTATTGTTTTAGATGTACATGTAAAGCGGTACGACATGTACATGTGGGACAGCACGACATGTGCATCTCATGCTGCTTTACATGTACATCTAAAACAAGACTGCTCACCGAGGCTTTATACGTTACTCTACGAGAGGGGGCTTTATCAATACCGGATAAAGAGACTGATCCTTTGCGAAAATCTGCGATCATCTGCGTTTCAATAAAGATTCAAACTCTGTGGAACTCCGTGTTACTCTGTGGTGAAATACATTCAAAACCGTACGGAGATGAGCAAAACTAAATTTTAACTTGATTTCAACTACTGATTCGCATTAGATATGTTAAAGTAAATCTGCAATTAGTGAGAAAAACAGAGAAGATATTGCACCTTGAATTACGTATTATATCTTTCTTAACACTTCTGTAATATATAGGAGAGTTGCAAATATACCATAGAACGAAAAAGTTCAGCACAATTGTTCTTTCTTATATTAAAATGTTATGTTTGTATAGTCTTAAATATAATAGTAATGAATGAACCTGATTTGATAACTGGCATAAAGAATGGGGATGTACAGTGTTTTGAAGAACTTTTTATGAAATACTATTCACATTTCAACCAATTTATATTCGGATTGGTGAAGGACGAATGGATCTCTGAAGATATTACGCAAAACACATTTATCAAAGTGTGGGTTAACAGAGAGAAATTACAAAGCGACTTATCGATTCACTCTTATTTGTATGTAATTGCTAAATATGAGATATACAACCACTTTCGTTCCAAACAGAATCAAATTGTAGATCGTTTCCTGGATGGCGTACACGACACCGTAGTCACTCCAAGTGCAGAAAACGAGTTGTTTTGGAACGAAATGCAGAAAGCGATTGCCGCTATCATTGAAACAATGCCGGAGAAGCGGCGTGCCATTTTCAATATGAGCCGGTTCGAGCATAAGTCTGCAAAAGAAATAGCCGAAATAATGCATATTTCGGCACGTACGGTAGAAAAACATATTGAGCTTGCCCTTCGTGAATTACGTACGAAATTAACTCCTTTCTTATTTTGGATATTGGTCTATGGACATATTACATTGTAATTTGGATTACGATGTCTACTATCTTATTTCTTTATGAATTTAATACAATCATGTTTGCTCTTAAAAAGATATATACCATGTTGTAATGAATTTATATCTAATTCTGCGATAGTCTCTTTTATTGTTTTATTAATAACCTCCATTCCGTTTACATCCACAATAGCAATATTGCCAATTGGATTTTCTGAAGTTATATCAATTTTATTATTACTGATTGTTATTTCATCTTTAGTTTTCAGATTATTGGTTCCTGTTGCTATGGTTTTGGCATAGAGTATGAGGTCAGTTTGGGTGGTTGAATTCTCATCATAGCGATTTCCTTTCTCATCATACCATCCTCCAAAAGTCGTTCCGTCGTTGGGAACAGGATTTTGTGGAAATTTCATTTCTGTATTGTTGTAAAGTACTGCATATTCGTTGCCATTATACATAAAGACTGTTTTGTAGACTCTGTTGGTACCACTATAGACGACTGGCATGTTATTATCAGAATCAAGCTCCTGTCCGAAAAGAAATTCCATTTGATCACCGTTTAATAAATAAGTAGCTTCTCCGGAATGAAACTTTTTCATATCCATAGGAATTCCACCTTTGCCTGTTAAGGTATAGCCCGCATAATAATAGTTGTTTTCACAGTCGAAATTTACAGTGTTGTTTTTTCCGTAAATAGTTCCTTGATCCGTGGCCGTGCAGTCAATGGTGCCGATAACATAATTGTTCGTAATGGTTTCGGCAGCTTTTGACAAATTAGAATACGAGTTGATTCCGGCTACATATTTAGGGGTTCCAGAACCGTTATTTTTAATGCTACCGTCAAAGTAACATCCGTTAATAATAGCTTCGATGCCGGTTGTACTTGAATTTGTACATCCCAAAATGCCGCCGACACCATTGGTCACTTTTCCGGATGTTGTGATTATTATATTACCTGAATAAGAGCAGTTTTTTACATTCGCATTTTTCATAAATGCCAATACACCACCCACATATCCCGGTGCTCCCATGATGTTGATTTCAACATCGCTATGGCAATTAACCATATTTCCTAAGGCATTGGCTTTACCAATGAATGATCCGACTTGAGTTTTCTGAGTTATGGATGCGGGAATATCGATTTTTCCTGAGAGATTGATGTTGAGAATATCACAGCTTTCGCTGTTTGTACCACCTATTAGACCTGCAAAATTTGATTTTTCTGTAAGGTCACTTTTATTTATATACATATTATAAATGTGATAACCTTGTCCGTCAATTTTTCCGGTAAAATAAGTTCCGTATCCTATTGGAGTCCATGGTTGATTGCCTAAATCTATATCTTTTGCAATTTTTATACCTGTTATGGCATGGCCTTGATTGATTTGATTGGCTACCCATGCTAATTCTGCTCCTGTGTAAATAACACAATTACCGGAAACGTCACGAGCCGGTTCAATCATGGAAATACCATCCCACGGACCTTCTGCTACGGGTTCGAAGGGTACGACTTTCACAATACCCGGAACCATAATAGCCATAGCATTGATGTAACCAGTTTTGTAGGTATCTGCACTTGTAGCTCCCGGGGTTACCGTAAATCGGATATGTCCGTCTGCATCCGGATATATTGAAGAGAGTTCAGCGATTGAATGATCGTTGTTGTTTCCATTTAATCCAATGTAATTTTCTACAGTTCCAAAGGTTGAATACTCAGCTTCATGAATTTCTGTAGCATTCATATAGGAACCAAACATATAAAAATCATAGGATTCCTTAGGATCCAGATTGCTGAATACGATTTCGGCATTGTCAATAAGAACGCCGTCTTTTTCGATACCGTTTACCCAATAACCTGTTGTAGACGCATTTGCGGGCATGTTAAGCAACGTATTTGTTTTGGATGCACCGTTTTCTGTGACACCGGCAAAACCTTTTGTGATGTTTAGAGATATGCCTGAAGCCTTATTCTCCGAATCTGTCAAGTTTTCAATTTTAGTTCCGGCAAGATGGGATGTCACATTATTCCAGTAATCTTCTTGAGTTGTTTTTCCATTGGTGGTAAAGTTGATATAGATAGGAATTTTCCCCGGAACCTCAAGATGTGGAGTTACCATCAATGCTCCCAGATAATAAGTTTTCTTTTCTTCGTTATTGTTTGCGCCGGCTTTTACAGTTAAATAGATGCGTCCTTTTTCATCGGCAATTATTCCTTGGGCCGTTGCAATATTTGCCGTGTTTTTTGTAGGATTCAGAGAGGCGTTTCCATTATTTTCTCCTTTGAATGAGTAGACGGTTTCAGAATTGGTCGATGTATTATTCATAACTGAGGCAAATACGTTCATATCATACGCCTGCCCCGGATATAATCCGGAAATAATAACCGAACTCTCTGTAGTACCGTAAAAGGCTGATTTAGACACATTCGAAGGCATATCTAAAGCTGTAGTCGATGAAGTAGTTCCGATAGAGGAAACACCGTCGAATGGTTTTTCTATTGAAACTTTCACTTCGGTTCCATAACCTTTGCTATTATATAGATTTCCCACATTTGCTCCGGTTAATGTGGTTGTTAAACTATTCCATGAATATTGAGAGACAGCAGATGAACCAACACCGATGCCGAAATTAATCATTAGCGGTCTGTCGATGACCTTGGGTTTTGCATCAGGATTTACCCCATAAGTATCTGCAAGGCTACTGATACTTTTGGGGTGGATAATGGCTTCATGTACGGCATGTTGGCACATCTCTGCACAGAAATCACTGATGGAAGCAGGGTGATAACTTAACCCGATGACACTCTTTCCGAAGATTTTTTCGTACCATGTTAATGCTACCGTATAACGGCCGTGACTGAGATTCATGTGATAGCCATCACGATTATAATCATCACCAATATAACTGGTACGTCCATTTTGGACAGCTGTTCCGCCCGGAATTATGTTTTCTTCGCCAATTCCCGATTGTATGGCGGCACGGCCTGCACAATCAACGATTTTTGTATATTGATCCATTTGGTCGGTGTAAAGACCTTTATTGATTAACTCCTCTAATTTTGCCGAACCATTTTGATAGGCCCAGGTCATGTAAAGATAAAACTGGGCGTTTTTATTCGTGAGATGAGTTTTAAAGTAGGTGATCAGATTGCTCAGGTATGGAAAATAGTGACTATATGCGCCCGAATAATTATGGTCAGTTTGTATAATGACAATATCCCAGTCTTCATCCGTAATGATATTTGCATCGAATTTGCGACTGTTGCCTCCTGTCGATGTCATTTTTCCATCTTTAATTTTGTAGTAATTGTATATCTGCTGATTTGTGGTAATATAATTCGTGTGAAGTTCCAATGTGGTTCCTCCTTTATATGGAAACCCCAGTACAATATCATCTCCAGCAGCTTGTACTATCGGAAGAAACTCCTGTAAAGCCGCATCAAACGAGAAACTGTTTCCAACAACGAGAATCTTTTTCGTTTCTGCATTCGTTGTAAAAACTGTTCCTGTAATACTTAAGAACAGCATTAAATAAAGTTTGAAAACCTTTTTCATTGATTTATTATTTTGTTGATGACTAATATGAATTACAGAACCTTACAGATGACAGAACTTACTCCTTGGATTCTCAGTGATAATTTATCTTTCGATTTCTTTACTGACAAGTTTTGGGGATTTCCCCAAATAACTTCTAATCGATCATATCCTTCAATGGATGCCGTAGCACTTTTTTCTCTCGGATTAATAATTATCAGATACTTTGAGTGATCGTCGGAACGTTCGTATACGGCAGGATATGCTTGTTGCGGATCGCTGACAAACTTCCATCCTCCTGTATTTCCCAATGCGGAGATTGAAGAACGGAGGGCAAGAAGCCCCTTCGTCCAGTTAAGTATTGAATGCGGGTCATCGATTTGACCGGCTACTGTCGGACGCTTCGGATCCGGGTCTATAGGTAAATACAATTTTGAAGGGTCGCAGGTCGAGAAACCGGCTGTTGCACCTGCTTCCCATTGCATGGGTGTTCTTTGTGCCGACCGGTCACGACTGCCTTCAATAAACGGCCATCCGTCCATCGAACGCATCCCGATCTCTTCTCCATAGTAGACAATTGGTACCCACGGCATTGTCAGGAAGAACGTCATGGCTACTTTTAGTTCCTCCGGGGTAGAACGTTGGTTACGATTTAGCCTCCATGTATCATGGCTGGATGTGGGCATACATGGGAAACCATGCCCCTTGGTTACTTCATAGATTTTTATAAAAGGTTCTACAAAAGAACTGAATTGCCCTTTTCCCGCCCTGTCAAACCAACAATCTTTCGGTTGGTATATACCGGTTTCCGGATCTGTATTCCGATGTGTATTGTGTACCAGATCGCGATACATGGTTTTTCCACATCCGTTGTGGCGGATAATATCGATATCGAAGCCGCAGGAAATAGCTTCTATCGGACTTGACCATTCAGACAGGAAGATCGTTTCGGGATAGTTTTCCGCTTGCCAGGAAAATATTTCATTCCAAAGTTTTCTTACCCCATGAAACTCTGCGTCATCTCCCTTTACCAATGACCAGGCCAGGTCACAACGAAAACCGTCAACTCCCTTATCAAACCAGAAAGAGATGATATTCTTTATCTCTTGGCGGACTGCTTTTGGACCGGGGGCATTATAGGCTTGTTCCCACGAATTCTCCGGGTTCGGCTGATAATATCCGTAATTAAGTGCCGGCTGAATATCGTAATAATTCATCAGATAGTATCCGTCGCGCGGATATTCATTTTTTACCCAGCCTCCTCTTTCCGGTTTCGGTGGAGTTGTTTTTTTACCTTTCGTCCAAATGTAATAATCGGCATAATGACCATTCGGGTCTCCATTTGCAGATTCCAGAAACCAGGGATGCTTGTCTGAAGTGTGACCGGCTACGAGGTCGAGGCATACTTTAATACCCTTTTCATGTGCATCGTTTACCAGATTTACCAAATCGGTATTTGTGCCGAAGCGTGGGTCGATTTTATAGAAATCGGTGATATCATAACCGCCATCTTCAAATTTACTGCAAAAGACCGGACTGATCCAGATGGTATTAAATCCCGGATCCTTTACGTAGTCCAAGCGAGAACGTATACCCTCCAGATCGCCGTATCCGTCTCCGTTGCTATCCATGTAAGAAGAAGGATAGATGTGATATATGGCTGCACTTTCCAGCCATTTGGGGTAGTTTCGGATGGCAAAGAGGTTACTTGCAAGGGCCATAAAGCTAAAAAAGAAAATGATTCGTTTCATCTGATTATTTTTTGTGGGTTCTATGATTTACCTATTGAAAACTAAAATTGTGTTACCGTATCTCTATAATGGTGTTATCATGATATATAATTTTCATCTGTTGTGATGCATTCAGGCAATTTAAAATCTGTTCAATTGTCTCGTCATTGGCAAATATTGCATCGTATTTTATCGATTTTAATTTTGGATTGGTAATTACAATCTTCTTTTGGAAGTGACGTTCGAGTTGATTGGTTATATCTTCCAGCTTTTTATCGATAAAGTAAAATTTACGGGATTGCCCAGGGTTGGCTATAGTCGAAATATTCATTTGTGACATTTCGCCGATATTCTTATCAATCTTTATAATATCACCGGGAGCCATGAGTACTTCTACCTGTTTATTGTTGAAATCTGATTCTACGTCCACGCATCCTTCGTATAGCATTACTTCAAATTCTGAATCGGATTCATGCGATTGTACGTTGAATTTAGTTCCCAATACTTTGATTGTGGCATTGTTACACACAACGAAGAATGGATGTTTCATATCTTTGGTTACCTCTACGTATGCTTCGCCAAACAAATGTACTTTCCTGTTACGGGCAAAATCATTTGCTGCGTAAAAGAGAGTACTTGTGGGTTTGAGATAGATTTTTGTAGAGTCGGGAAGTATCACCATTTTTGAATCACCTGCCGATGCATATACTTTTTCCAAATCGATATCGCCGAACCGGGGACTCCATAAATGTATACCCAATAGGAAACCGCATATCAGGACGGTGGCGGCTATTCCCGATATCCAGCGGTATATCGTCTTCCTCTTTTTTATGCCTTGGGGTGTCCCGATACCTATACGATAGCATGTGCGGTTGAACGCGTTTCTGGCTTTTTGTTCATCCTGATGAGTACATTCTTTCAACAGTTCCAGAAGAATAGTGTCCAATTCGGCATTATTGATATTGTTTATATACCATTGCTCTATTTTCTCGGAATCAGCGGGGGTGGACTGACTCTCAAAAAACATCTTTATGCTTTCTTTTTTCATATATTTATTATTAATCTTTCCTTATATTAAAGGAACACATTACATGATATGACTACGTAATCCGATTTTGAAAATAGACATTTTATTATTGTGCGGATGCATATCTCTTTCCGAAAAAGCGGTCGATAATAAGGGTGATAGCGCCGTCTCCACTTACGTTACATGCTGGGCCATATCCGTCGAGAGCCAGATAAATGGCCATCATCAGGGCACTCTGTTCAGGCGAAAAACCGAGAATCGATTCCAATAATCCGATTGATGCCATTAAAACTCCTCCCATTACTCCGGGGGCAGCTACGGCTGAAATCCCTTGCAAAAGGATGAAATTGGCAAAGAGGGCGAAACTAATGTTCATTCCGCTCAGATACATCACTGCGATTGATGTAGTGATAAGCTTGATAGTCGATCCGCACATGTGGACTGTTGAACAAAGAGGGACAGTAAAGTTGGCGATCTCTTTAGTCGCACCATTCTTCATGGCACACTCGAGAGTGACTGGAATAACGGCCGAACTGGAACAGATTGAAAAGCCTGTCAGGTACGCTGGCATAATATTCCATATACATTTAAAAGGATTTTTTTTAGCCACCAGTCCGGCTATGATATATTGGATAATGAGGTAACAGATAGACAGGATAACACCGGTTGCAATGACTTTAACACCTGTTCCCATGACGGTTGACAGATGCCCGGCAGCACTCATCTCACATATCATTGTAAAGATGTAGAATGGTAAGAGAGGGATGATGGCATGTTCAATCGTGAGTTTTACAATTTCTCCGAATTCATCGAAGGCTTTCTTCAGTCCCGGGGCTTTGGTGAAAATAATGCCGATGCCGAGCATGAATGACAAGAGGAGAGCTGTCAGTATGTCACAAATCGGAGGGAATTTGATATTGAAATAGGGCTCGAATACTTTTCCTTCCAGCGCAGAGGTAGAAATTTCACCAATACTTAGATAATGAGGAAGCAGACTTGAAGCAAAACCATATGCAAAAAATCCTGCACCTATCGTTGACAGATATGAAATAACGATAACACTCAATAGCATCTTTCCAGCTCCACGTCCCAGATTAGCTACAGATGGAGTCACAAGGCCCAATACGAGTAAGGGTACGATAAATTTGAGAATTTGTGCAAAGAATACATTGAAGGTTTTAAATATTCTGATCATAACATCCGGCGCTATAAGTCCCAATAACGAACCGATAGTTATCGCAATCAATACCTTAGGGAACAATCCTAACTTTCTTTTTTTCATTTTGTCAATATTTTAATTTAAAGGAACACTCATTCAAGGAACACATCACATCATACATCTACGTAGTCGGTATTTTTATTTGTTTTGAATATTGTGGTTTTTGGCGGCTTTGCTGTTGTAATAAAGCATGTTAATGTTTTTTAAATCAGTGTCGGTTTTGTGTTGTTGGTTACGTATTCAGTACTTTTTGATAAGTCTTCATAGTATAATTTTAAAGATACATATATGAAAAAAAACATTCTTTTGTCTGGTATTTTACTGCTGAGTTTTTCTTGTGCTATCGCTCAAGATTATCATGACGATGTTGTCGTGTTGGATTCTGTAAAGGTGATGTCGTTCAACATCCGTTTCAATAATCCGAATGATTCTCTTGATACGGCATGGGATCGGCGTCGGGAACCGTGTGCCCGTATGATCGCCCAGTACCGTCCCGACGTGATAGGCATGCAGGAACCACGCAACGAGATGTGGCAGCAAATCTTTGCCATGCTACCTGATTATGGCTATTATCGTATAGAGATGAACGACACGTTACCTGATTCCCGCACCGGAGGAGTATTATTGTTGTATCTTCGTGAGAAATATTCAGTGATACGTTCGGGACATTTTTGGCTGAGTGCTACTCCCGAAGCTCCATCCCAACCGTGGGACTCGACTGACAGACATTATCGGGCCGCTTTGTGGTTACAACTCAAGGATAAAAAAAGCCGGAGAGAATTTTATATTGTCACCACTCATTTGCCCTATAAGAAAGAACCGGTGGACACTGAGGTGCGTGCCCGGTGTGCTGCATTGATAAACAATAGAATGAAGACCATCGCCGGTGAGGAGGCAACTGTTTTCGTAACCGGTGATATGAATGCTTCTTACAATCCCTATGATCCGCGGCGTGAGAGCTTGGCTCCATTTTACCGTTGGTTTGCTTCTGCCAGAGAAGATGCTTCCAAAACGGATGATCATTCCAGCTTTAATGGTTTCGGACGCGTTTCTCCTTTGGTAAGAAACAAGAATCTGGATCATATTTTCTATCGTAATGCTTGCCCGTTGGTGTTTGAGACCATTGATAAGCCAGTTTATGGTGTGAGGTGGATATCTGACCATTATCCTATCATTTGTACATTTACTTATTGATTTGTAAAGATGAAATATAAGAAAGTTTTTTTGATGTTTATGGTGGCTTTCACTGTTACAATAGCTGGTGCTGCCGAATATAAACTGGGCTCTCCTGATGGGAGGCTTACGAGTGAAATTAATGTCGGTGATAGTCTTACGTTCACTCTTTCCAATGAACACCAATCAATATTGTCTCCATCAACCATTGCTATGGAATGGATGAATGGCACAGTTTGGGGGGCCGATATGAAAGTGAAAAAAGTACAACGCTCGTCTGTTGATGAAGTGATTCTTTCTCCACTGTATAAGAAATCACAGGTGCGAGATAAATATAACCGGTTGGTATTGACCACGACTGCCGGTTTCAGTATCGAATTCCGGATGTATGATGACGGAATGGCTTATCGTTTTGTATCTTCACTTTCGGAGGAGTACACAGTGAAGAATGAAAAGGCAGTGTATCGGTTATCTCAGAATTTTGAGACATGGGCTCCGTATGTACGTGACCGTAAGAAACGAAAGGACGCCACCCGTGAACAGCAGTTTTGGAATGATATGCAAAATCTGTATACGTATCTTCCATTGAAGGATTTCGATGAAAAAAATCTGTTGTTTACACCGATACTTGTCAATCTGGAGTATGGCGAAAAATTGTGTATTGCCGAAGCCGATGTTGAAGATTATCCCGGAATGTATTTAGCGACAGATAGTTGCAGACCGCAGTTGAGAGGAGCCTTTGCGCCTTATCCGAAAAGTGTGGTACAGGGCGGACATAATGATCTTGAACATTTGGTTACTTCGCGGTATCCCTATATTGCGAAGATCAATGCACCGCGGACTTTTCCGTGGCGGACTTTCATTGTTACACGTCGCGACGGAGAGTTGATGGAAAACGATATGGTATATCGGTTGGCAGCTCCGTCACGCGTAACCGATCGGTCATGGATCAAACCGGGAAAGGTTGCCTGGGAGTGGTGGAATGACTGGGGGCTTTATGGAGTAGATTTTAAGGCTGGCATTAATACGGAAACTTATAAATACTACATTGATTTTGCTTCCGAAAACGGCATCGAGTATGTTATTCTCGATGAAGGATGGGCTACTAAGGGAAAGTGTGATCTTCTTGATGTCGTCCCGGAAATAGATCTTCAGGCAATAGTAGATCATGGGAGGAGAAAAGGAGTTGATATTATTTTGTGGGCCGGTTATCTGGCGATGGAACTTAATTTGGAAAAGGTCGTATCGCATTATGCCGATATGGGTATCAAAGGTTTTAAAATAGATTTCCTTAATCGTGATGACCAGGAGATGATTGATTTTATGTACCGTACGGCTGAGGTATGCGCGGCCCATAAGATGCTTGTCGATTTTCACGGCTGTCCCAAACCAACGGGTATGCAACGCACGTATCCCAATGTGATCAATTATGAAGCGGTATTCGGGCTTGAACAGTTGAAATGGTCCAAGCCCGATGTCGATATGGTTTCTTACGATGTTTTATTGCCATACATTCGCATGGTGGCTGGTCCGATGGATTATACGCAGGGAGCGATGCGCAATAGTGTCAAAGGTGGATATTTTCCGAACAGGAGTAATCCGATGAGTCAGGGCACCCGTTGCCATCAGCTTGCAGAATATGTCGTATTCGATTCTCCGCTTAACATGCTTTGTGATTCTCCATCCAATTATATGCGTGAACAGGAGTGTATCCGGTTTATATCCCAGATTCCCACAGTTTGGGATGACACTTTCGTGCTCGATGGTAAAGTTGGCGAGTATATTGTCGTGGCTCGGCGTAGAGGTGATAATTGGTATATCGGAGCATTGGGGAATTGGGATACCCGTGAACTGAAGGTGAGATTACCGGATGATTGCATCGGGAAGCGGATCGAGATATTCAGTGATGGTGTAAATGCCCATCGGGCAGCTCAGGATTACCGGAGAACGTCCGAAGTATTGGAACAGAATGAGATTGTTGTCCGACTTGCACCGGGTGGGGGATGGGCAGCTTGTATTTCATCACCGGAGTAAAAAGAAAGATGGAGAGTGTGCTATAACTTTCCTTTCAATGAAATCACCCACGCTTCAATAGTTGCAGCGTGGGTGATTTTTAATTTACTGGCAGATAATCTTATTTATCTTTTTATAAACCGTGAAGTTCCTCCTTTCCAGGATAATATATATACTCCGGGATAAAGCCGGGAAACATTGACCGGAGTCTCTCCTGTGGTAACTTCGCCCAGAAGAATAACCGTTGATCCGGTCATAGAGAATATTTTCACATCCTGTAATGTCATAGAAGTAGACAGATATAAAATTGAACCGTTCTGGTATGTTTTGACCGGATTGGCGACACTTGCTGTTTCGGTAATACCCGTACCTTCCCTTCCATATTCATACGCACCGATCGATGAGGTTCCATCGGTTAAACGTTCTACTCCCCGTTGGTCGAATATCAGTTTGTTTCGCAGTTCAATCGTGTTGTCTACATCTCCTTTTAATAATTTTTCTTCCAATTGAGATGCCGGCAGTACATTGATTGCATTCGATCCGAAAAAACGTTTTTTTACTTTGACTGTCTCAACCGGACCACCGTTTAGTGCCAGAACAGGGATAATATCTCCTTCTACTATGTTACTCTCAAGCATATTACCGAGCAATAGGATGGATGAATCGACTGAGGTTCCTAAAATATCGGTTTCTGCCGGTGTTATATTTATATTATCGGCACTCGAAAAGATGTTATAACCGGTAGTTGCCAGCTGTCCTGCATTATAAACATCACCAGTATGCGCTGAAGTGGAGCGGTTTCCGGCAATCACGTTGTTGAAAATGAATGGTGTTCCGTTGTAAATATGCACGGCTGCACCATAAAAGTCGATGGTAGGTGTACCGTTTTTGTAGCATGATGCATGGTTTCCGACAATCGTATTATTGACGATCGAAATTGTAGATGCTACATTCAAATTGGCATAGATGGCCGATCCTCCTTTCATTTCGTTAATGACACCGCCGATAGCTTCTACCCGGTTATTGACAAAGGTGTTGTTGACTAAAGTCGTTTTAGAAGCATAGGCTGTTCCGTTGAGTGAGACGGTACCTCCGTAAGTAGCCTTGTTATCGACATAAGTGTTGTGCCCCAGGTAAGCCCACGAGTATCCTGAATGGTATCCGGCAGAACCTTGTACTGCTTCATTTTCCGAGAAGTAACAATCAGTCATTGCATGGCGCCACCATAATTCCACACCGGCATAGGCAGTGAAATAAGCGCCGCCGTTGGCTGAGGAGATGTTACGGATAAACCGGCAATCGGTACATAATAATTGGCCGGCTGCATAGATTCCGGCACCTTGACCCATGGCCTGATTATTGCGGATAATCACATTATCGAGTATCAGTCGGGAACCCAGACTGGCGATACCTGCCCCTGTGGTAGTATTTCCGTTGGCGTTTCCTCCGACAATTTCGAAATTGCAAAGCATCAGTGCGCAGTATTTCTGAACTGTCACTACATGATAAGCATTTTCTTCATTACCGGTCCATACTCCGTCTGCGATTTCATCATCGCCGTTTATATCTCCTGATAGAACTGTACGCCCCGTCACTTCTTTAAATGCAGAGTCGTAGCCGCCGAATATATCCAGAGAATGAGGAATATTGAGTGTAGCGTCCCGACCTTTAAATTGCTCCGATTCGGTTACGGTATAATATCCCTGGGCAACGTAAATGGTATCGCCGTTGCAAGTGGCATCGACAGCTTCCTGGATATTACGGAACGGCGCTGACTTGCTTCCATCGCCACCATCAGCAGCATTTATATCGACATAACGGGTATGGGAGGCCACGAAAGGTTCTAATGAGACGTTCACTATCACGGGAAAATGGTCGGAAGGAGTGACACTGCGTCCGAAAGTCTCATTGATGTGATTGTATGTATGTACTTTCATCCCTTTTACCCATACATAATCCAGTCTGGTCCCATCTTTTTTCTCGGGATCCCATTTGCACAAGGTTCCGTCCTTAGGCCATGGGAATGGGGTTTCCGATACTTTGCGACTGTCTGACATATAGGCACTGCAAAGGTCATAGAACGGATAACGTATGGCCGACGAATTATGATCACCGCATATGATGGCGGGGTAATGACCGGAAATGGAACGTACTTTTTCCATGTTAACGCGCGTTCCTTCATTGCGGGCATCACTTCCCTGATGATCGAGATGGGTGATGAAATAATAAAAGATATCGCCTGTTTCCTTGATTTTCAGCTTGGCCCATACGGTGAAACGTTTGTTCCCGCTGCTGTTATCCCACGAAAGTAGTGATTTCGAGGGGTCTGTACACAAAAAGTAATGTCCTTCTTCAAGCAGATCGAACTTATCGGTACGAAACAATACCGCATTGATTGTTCCCTGATTGGGCACTGTTGATGAGTTTCCTCCCCATTCTACGAATGAATACTCCGGAAGTAAACTTTTCATGTCCTCTTGTTGTGAACCGGCATTCATTTCGTTGACTCCGACAATATCGTATTTGAAATCGATAATTGTCCGTGCAACATAACTCTTACGGTTGTTCCAGCTTAGCTCTCCCTGATCGGCGCTCGTTTTGAAACGGATATTGAAACATCCGACGTTTAAAGTCGTGGTATTGGCTAGACCGACCGTCGATAGGGTCGATAAAAATAACCATAGAATGGCGAATAGTCTGTATTTGATATGATAGAAAGCCATATAATAATGATTTATAAAACAAACAAGTCGACTGCTTTCCAGATACGGAAAGCAGACGGACCTGTTCAATAGATTAGTTACAATATTATCTGGCAACTTTGAACGTTTGTCCGTTCACGTTAGCCATGTAAATGCCTTTTGTGAGATCACGCAGGTCAATCGTGTTACCTTGGGTAATAGACCGGATACGTATACCTTGTAAATTATAAATATGTATCGTAGCATTGTCGGTGAGTCCTACAATCTGGTAGGTACCATCACCTGATACTTGTAATTTGAGAGGGGACATCGGAGAATTCGTAACGGCAATACCGGTCCCATGATTGGTCAAGAAATCATAGGCTCCCGGAGCCGTTTCACCGTTAATCTCTTCCTGGCTACGTTTCGAACCGGTCTGGTCTACAGTAACGTCGATCTCGAACGGGAGATATTTGCCTTCATCTTTTAGAGTCTTGATGTACTCTCCAAGTTCGAAACCATAAAGGGCGTAAACTCCGAGTTGGTCGAGAATGCCATTATCTACAGGTTTCAGCGTCTTGGTGAATCCGCCGTTTTCGCCAGCTGTGGTTGTGCCGAATATCTTGGAATAAGTATTCGGGTTACTGCCATCCATGTGATCATTGTTCCAGTTGATAGCAATGGTTGGAGAATTCATGACCGAGCCGAACGTGCCTAATATGCTGCCACCATACGAATTTAAATAGGCGCTGGAGGGTGTCTTTTCCGTACCGGTAAGAACGATAGCGGCTTTGGCAACTGTACCGTCATCTTCGTGTCCGACAATAATGGAATTACAGATACTCACTGCCGGATCACAGGCAATACGTATTTGCGATCCCAACCATGAACCAGGATTAGTGACAGTACCGGTTTCCGTATCTTCAGCATATAGTTCCGAAGGATCGGCAGCGCATGTATTGCCGGCAATTGTACAGTTTATGATATGTACTGCACGTACATCATCATCAAAGGAACTGCCATTGGCGCAGATTCCGGCACCTTCGTAAAAGGCCTTGTTGTCAACAATAGTGGAATTTATGATCCACATATTTTCTCCTGAAGATTGGGTGATGGCACCACCGTAACGGGATTCCACTTCATTATTACCAAAGTAACAACGTTCGATTACGCCATTCGCTTTCTTAGAACTGCGGGAAGTACACCGGAATCCGGCTCCGGTCTTATGCGCTTTGTTGTTGTATACATTGCAGTCTTTTATATGATAAAGTCCGCCATAGATGTGGATACCGGCACCGATTCCGTCTCCCGTACCTTCGCCTTTGCTTATATTATTATATATATTGCAATATTGAAGTTCGATGGCTCCCTGCGTGCAATAAACTGCTCCACTTGCGTTAGTTGAACCTTCGGGAGAATATGAACAGGTAAAATCGATACCTATCAGTTTGCAGATGTGGGCCAGGTTCTCGGCATCATCATTCCGAGCCTGACGCACATGAATTAAATTACGGAGGTCGCCTGCACTCGGTCCTCCGTTTTCGTCGAGGTCACCGGAGAAAATTGTAGGTGTTGCCGATGGATAGGCAGGCCACTCAGTAACCACACCTTTACTTTGATCACATCCTCCAACGAAAATATAGCCACGATAAATGCGCCCGGCATCGGAACCGGGACTGGTAGCATTGTAATAGGTTCCTCCTGCAAGAAAGAATACGTCTCCGGTTTTATACTTGGATACCTCATCGTTTTTTGCAGCAGCGGCATCATTTTCGAAAATGTCATACATGGTAATCGCTTTTTCCCAGGATGAACCGTCGTTGCCTGTAGCACGTAACCCCGGTACGACATAGTATTCAGCCGAAAAAACGGTTGTAGGAATCAAAATTCCCATCACACAGAGTAAGAAATGTTTTAGTTTCATAATTCTCATAGATTTGTTAATAATGTATTGGTAAAATCACTTGGAGTTTTTATACGTTTGAGGAGGTATTGACAACAGCCTCCTTACGGTTGTAAAGACTTTATATAATTTTCATAAAGCAGATTATAGGCAGTGACAAGATCTGTAAATCCATCTACTTCTTTTGCTCTTATTTCATAGAGGAACGGACCAGTGTAACCGGCATGATCAAGTGCCTGAAGAATAAGAACCCAATTGTTTTTCCCGCGTCCCGGGAGCTGATGACACTCCTTCTCTCCGTCACCGTCGGCAATGTGGACACTCTTTATGCGAGAGCCGAGTGCAGCGATCAGCAGTTCGGGATTTTTGATGTGATTCATGTCGACTGCTGCATAAACATCAGCCGGCATTAAATCCATAATTTCAACCATCTCTTCGACAGTACGGCCCAACGGGCGTTCTACCCCGGGACTGCGAAGTAATTTGTATCCGAGAAGATTTTCCAATACAATGATGGCCCCTATCTCCTTTACATCTTTATTCAGGGAAGTGATGGTTTTTACCAGTTGGCTCATGCGTTCCTTGCGTTCGTTGAGGCCTAACCGCCAGCTTGGATGGAACAGGATTACTTCCGGCTCCAATACGCTGACGACATCGATGTAGCTACGGTAGGCATTTTCGGAGTGTGAACGAATGGTTTCGTCAATGTGTGACGGGTCACAGTCGGCCCCATAAGGCATATGTATCGACCAGATGTTGATCCCTGCACTGTCAGCATTGTGTTTTACCTGGCGGAATTTCTCTTTTAATTCGGCATTTGGAATAGGATGATCTCCATTTACTAAGCCGGTGAGAGAAATTTCTATGTCAGAGATACCCGCAGACCGTGCTTCTTTCAGGTTTTCATAGGTTAACCCTTGCAAACCGCCGAAAACGCTTATAGTTGTACCTATTCGCAATTTCTGCGGAGTATGTACTTTGTCTTCGTTCATGGTATCCATGCAAAAGCCACTTACGGAAACCATTAAGACAGATATCCATACATAGATTATTTTTCTTTTTAACATACTGTTTACTTGTAATTTAAAACTTAATAATAACTGACTTGCGAATAAGATGTGGTTAAAAATTTAGTCCGTCATCCCATCCGGGGTTCTGTGTAATCATACCTTTGGTAAGTGTACGTTCATTACTTGGGATTGGATAGAGATAATCTCGGTCCTCGTTGAATGCCCTCATTAATTGTCCGTGAGCCAGAATATAACCGGTCTCTCCTTCTGACAGGAATATGTCTTGGTTTATTTTTAATGGAGTTACTCCCGGAGCGGGAATACGGCGGTCCAGATAAACCACAAAATCGATTTTTCCATTGCCATCCATGTCATAGCGGCCTTCACCGGGTACATAGGGCCCATAAAATGGCTGGGCCAGAAGTTGGCCTTCACGCCAGCGGCATAAATCGGCAAAACGGATGCCTTCGCTTACCATTTCTATCGAACGCTCCCGACGGATCTCAAGAATGACTCCTTTGTTAGGACCGTTATCCACATTCTTATATCCATAAAGTTCAGATGTGAGGAACGGGTCAGGATCGGCATTTACTGCTGATTTGTCCAGGTGAGGCATTCCTACGCGATCACGGATTAAATTGATGGAGTGATCGAGGTCATCTTGTGTCAATGTTCCCAGTTCGGCTTTGGCTTCGGCGTAATTGAGGTATACTTCGGCCATACGGTAAATAGGTATATCTATTGTCGAAGCATTGACAAAATTGGGTCCTGAAATGTACTTTAGCATCGGATATCCTGTCACGGTATTGGCAAAATTGAAGGTTCCTTCTGTACCATCGATGTATTGGGTATTTTGTGTCAATACTGTTTGTGCAAGACGCGGATCGCGTTCTTTGGTCTCTTCGGTAAATGGCATCGTTGCCCATCCTGCTTTATCGGTAAAGCGACTGCCGTCTTGCATTAAGTAAGAGAAAACGAGTGCCTTGGTGTAACCGGCCATGCCTTTGGAGGGCATTAATGCATAGGCGTCGACTGCATGTGCGAAATTTCCTCCATAGCAACGTGCAAGAATTACTTCCTGTGCAATGGCGCTTTCTGAAGTAAAGAGTGAATAATAAGGGTTTTTCCCTGTCGAGTAGATGGAATACTTTTTATCATTCATAATATCAAGCGATGCATTAACACATTCCTGCAAGATAGCTTCATAAGGTAAATTGCTTTTATTAAATGTGTGGCCGGCATGGTATTTACGGAAAGTTCCTTCAAAAAGGCATGCACGTGATTTTAATGCAAGGGCTGCATAACGTGAAACTTTATAAATAGAGGATGATGTAGGAAGGCTTTCTGCAGCTTTGTTGCAGTCTTCTATGATATGATTTATGATGACGTCGCGGCTGTCACGTGGTTTGGCCAAAAGTTCGTCTTGGTCGGAAGCCAATACCTGATCATACCATGGTACCTCGCCAAAACGTTTCAGCTTTTCAAAGTAAAAGTAGGCACGCCAGAAATAGGCAACACCGTCATAGCGTTTGCGGGCGGATGCATCTTTACAGCGATGGGAATTTTGCAGATAATAGTTGATATATCTCAGATAAGACCATGACCATCCCCCGCCGGAGGAAGGAACGGTACGTGTCAGTCCTACTACGACATCGCTCTGAGACAGACCATCAACAATCAGGTTGGATGGTTCGTCATACAGATTGACTGCGGTAGGTTCCATGAGATAAAACTGGTTGGTATAAAGTTCCAACTCTGATTCTGTATGAAAGAAGGTGTCGGGACTGATGGAATCCTTAGGAAACTCATTAAGGTCACACGATACAAAGCCTGTTAATAAGGCGGCGGATATGAATATATATTTTATAGTACGCATAGCTGGTTTGTTTTTTAGAATGTAATATCGATGCCAAATGAGAATACCTTACTGAAATTGTATACTTCACCGGAATTCTCAACGTAAGACGAAGACGAAACAGCTGCTTCGGGATCAATGTATTTACAGTATTTCTTCATTGGCGACCAGTAAGCAAGATTTTCTCCGGTGAAATAAATACGTACCTGCTGGAGATATTTTTTTAACACCGGAAGAGTATAGCCTATTGTCAGATTCTTAAGCCGTAGATAGGCTACGTTCTGGATATACCGGTCATTGGGTGATGTCAGAGTATAGTGAGAATTGGTATTGTCAGAGTATGCTTCATAACCGCGAGGGAATGGGAAGTATGCATCTGTATTATCTTCGCTCCATACCTGATCAACCAATTGCTGGCTTAAGAATGTATTGTGCGGACGGCAATACGGTCCCCAGAAAAGATTGGCTTGGCCGGAGCTGGGATACCAGTTGCGTTTGCCCACACCTTGAAACAGAATAGAAAAATCGATGCCGTTCCATGAAAAATCACCACCGAATGTATAAGAGTACCTTGGAAGTGAATTACCGATGACTACCCGATCTCCCGGATCTTCGACCGTGTTTTTACCGATGGAAATCTTATTATCTCCATTGAGATCCAGGAATTTCGGATCGCCGGCATGAAGTCCCTTGCGGGTGGCTGTGGCGTCGATACGTTTGGTAAAGTAGGAGCAGTCAACTTTTTGGGCATATTCTGCCGCCTCTTCATCGGTACGGAAAAGGCCGTCGATTTTATACCCCCAGATATCTCCGAGTTTTTCACCTACATAGTGTTCCGAGATCAGTCGGGTATCATTGTCGAACCGGGTTACTTTGGTCTGGTAATCGCCGAGACTGGCGCGCAACGAATAAGAGAACGGCCGGCTAAACAGAGTCGCTCTGTCGCGCCAGACGAAACTGAGTTCCCAACCTTTAGTACGCATATCCGCAGCATTGGTACGCGGTTCGCTTGCACCATAAACTCCGGGGAGCGATGCTCCCGGCATCATCATATCGGTGGTGTTGCGTATGTAATAGTCACCACTGAATGTTAGTCTGTTGTTTAAAAAAGCAAGGTCGACTCCCCAGTCATACGTCGTTATCTTTTCCCATGTCAAATCATTGGCTACAGGGGCGTCTTCACGGGCATATGTCAGCTTATCCGTACCATTGAACGTAAAATCTCCACTGGTGAGGTTGGTGTTGATCTTTTGAACAAACAGGTAGTCCGATACTTGTTGGTTGCCAAGACTACCGATAGAAAAACGTATTTTGGCATTATTCCACCACTGGCGTAAAGGTTCCCAGAAATTCTCCTGACTGATACGCCATCCGACAGAACCTGAAGGAAAGTATCCCCAGCGGTTGCGACTCCAGAAACGTGACGATCCGTCGGCACGTCCGGATGCTTCAAACAGATACTTGCCGTCATAGTCATAATTAACACGTCCAAAGACACCGAGTGTCTTGTACTTTGATTGTCCTCCGCTGACAGAATAAGTCGATCCGGCAGAGAGGTTGAAATCATTCAGATCTTCCGAAAGATTTCCATCGACCGATACTGCATTCTTGCGGTAATAACGGGTGTCATATTGCATACCGGCTACAATCTTGAAATTGTGTACCTGATTCCAAGTGTGCGAATAATCGGCAAATGCTTCAAATGTCTGTTTATAGAGTGATTGGTTGGTTTCTTGAAGTTCGTTACGAAATTTGCTGGTGGTTTCCCATGAAATCACGCCTTCATGTGAAGAATACGGTGCATTGTTATAGCGATATTGTCCGAATTCATGAGAAAAACGATATGCGTGACTCAGATGCAATGTTAAACCTTTCACGATATCTAATTCAAGGTTGTTTTTAATTGTCGCTTCATTCACTACCTCTTCGTTGGAAGTTTTGCCGTAAGTAAGCATCAGGTTCATGTCACCAAGTACGCCGGCTCCTTGGTTTACTATTTCGGTACTATGTACGATTGTTCCATCGGGATTTTTAGGGACAAATAATGGAGAACCACCCATGGTTACATTACGAAATGTCGTTTGCTGGTTTTTCATTCCTGGCCACCACATTTTACCATAAAAATAGTTCAGATTGGTGCTAAAGCGGGCCCACTTTGTAATATTAATGTCTAACTTTCCGCGAATACTGTAATTGTCATAAGGGTCATTTTGCAGGTTCATAATCCCTTCGGTATTGTAATAACGGCCGCTGACGTAGTATTTTACCCTGTCATTTCCCCCTCTTATCGATACATTGTGCTCATGTTGCATGCGAGTACGTTTGTAAATGTAATCATACCAATCGAAATTTCCATAATATTTGTATGTTCCGTCTTCTTCGGCTACTACCCACGGGCGTTCGGGGTTTTCGGTCTTATCGCCGCGACGTATCTCGAGTTCATTCCAATCGTCCTCATCATATTTAAGATAGTTTATCCCCTTATTCGAATAATAGAAAAAGCGGTCAACTACTTTGGCCCAGTCGTAACCACTGGTTATGTAGTCGGTACTTGTGGTGTTCTTTAATAGACCGAAACGGCCGTTATATGTAACTTTTACGCTGGAATCACTACCGGTTTTGGTGGTGACTAATACTACACCGGCTGAGGCTTTTGCACCGTATACCGAAGCCGCTGCTGCATCTTTTAATATGGATACTGACTCTATGTCGTTAGGATTAAGGCGGTTAAGCTCCATCTCCACACCGTCGACGAGAATAAGTGGGGTACCTCCATTTAGAGATGCGGCACCACGAATATCTATTTCATAGCCTGAATCGGCTCTACCGGTATTAATGCCAATATTTAGCGATGGGTCCAGCCCTTGCAGGGCTTGTGCAGCGGAAGCGACAGGGCGGCCGTTGATCTCTTCATTTCCAATCACCCCGACAGCTCCCGTTAGGTTTACTTTTTTCTGGCTACCGAATCCGACTACTACTACTTCGTTAAGTATAGTCGAATTCTCGGTCATGGTAATATTCAAGACGTTTGAATTGCCTACTTTTATCGAAACATCGGAGAAGCCTACATAAGAAAACTTCAGTGTTTGTCCTGAAATCGCTTCAATGGAATAATCACCGTTCACGTTGGTGATTACGCCTTTACCCGATTCGGGATTAAGGACGGTAACACCGATAAGTGGTTCTTTATCAGTACCATTTATCACTTTTCCGGAAATCGGGCGTGGCTTTGGTGTCGCAGGGGTATTCTCGGTTGGTTGTTTCCGGTTTTGGATGATAATACTTTTGTTGGTCACTGTATAAGTGACATTTTGTCCCGTAAATATACGGCTAAGTATTGTACTAATAGATTCATTTTTAGCTGAGACTGAAACTTTACGATTCATGTCCACGTCATTCGATTCTACTGTTACGGAAAATCCATATTGCTGTTGCAGTTTCAATACAGCTTCGCGTACAGTCACATTCTTTACTTGAAAATCAATACCTGTTGCAAGTGCCTTACCGGGAAGCAATGCGCTGACAACTAACGCAAACACTATAAAGGTGTTTCTTAGTATTGATTGATTAAAATGATAGCTGTTGTACATGTTATAAGATTTATTATAATTGATTGATCAGAATTGATTCATTGATATTGTTTTCATTTATTGTAGCAGGGATATTTATAGTATTTCATGAAGTACTTTATTCTATCTATGTTATTAGATTTAGTTTTCTACGAGTCATCATTCCATCGTTTTAGATTGGATAAGGGAATTGGGTTTCTCATTGTATTTGGTGCTAACTTTTTTATCATAAATGAATCTGATATGGGTAGTTCTACTTAAAGAACCCACAATAGAAAGAGATTACGTAATGGAGAGTTGCTTTTTTTGTTTCAACTCAATATATTGTGTGAATTAATTGTGATATACATTCTTTTTTATTGATAGATATATTGTGATATTTTAATTTATGGAGATATTTGAATGACATTGATAGATACCTTGTCGTAATTTTTTTTGGGTGTAAAAATAAAACAATAGGTAGCCTGTTATTTTCTTTCATTAAAACGTAAATGATCGCAGATTATCGCAAATTAGATGGCTTGCTGTACTTGAGCGTCGATATTCTTTGCGTGAATTTGTGATAGTCTGCATTTCAATAAAACTATCTTTTAATTAGGATACAGTACTTATTGAAATAAGCTTTTAGAATATTGCAATTTTATAGGTGACATTGAATAACCGGAAGTGTACATTCTTGTATAGTAAAAGTATATGTTTTATATATATGTATATATGATTATCAGTTGTTTACTGGAAATCTATTTGAGTGGTTATCTATACGTTTTTTCTGTACAGCTATGAATTATCGTTTCATTTATCTTCAGAATATTCTCTTTGCAATATGTTATTTTCTTTTTTGTAGAAGAATATTTTGTACTGGTTTTCCGGTACGTGGAAATAAATCTATAATAAATTTGTTCTTTTTTTTTCTTTTTGCTGTGGCTGTGATAGAAAATTGTTATACATTTGCAATATAGTTTTGCTATTCGTGGTGGCGAGTTATAATTAGCAAAACTTTTAAATATTAGAAAAAAACGCAAGAAGCGTAAAGTTATTATCCCCTAATTCGGAATCTGGAAAATTCAAAATGTCATGGGATAATAGCAACAGTCTTCTCACGCCAACGTTATAGTTAGGCGTGAGGATTGTTGTCTATTCATGACATGGGCATTTTCCAGAGCCTCGGATTTAGAATAGAATTAACAGTCCTCGCGCCTTCTTTATGCAGTTAACCTCCGTCAAAGAGGACAGGCGGAATAAAAACTATACACAATGACAAACCAAGCAAGGCGTGGCTTCTTTTTAGTAGTCCTCTTTTTGACCAGCTTCTTATCTCAGTGGGTCTATGCACAAGGAAAAATAGAAGTTGCTTCTTTTAACCGAATGGAAACTGACATTACAGCTCGCGTCACGGCTCCTAAGAGAGATCAGAACGGAGAAGTATGTGCACTGATCCGGATTGTAACTACTGTAAAAGATCTGATGTTCGAACCGGACGCTTTAGGAATCACTGCCCGTGAAAACAAACCGGGCGAAATCTGGCTTTATGTACCTCGCGGCGCTCGCCGTATTTCTATTATGCATGACAAATATGGGGTGCTACGCAATTACTTTTACCCCGATATTATTGATAAATCTACCGTCTATGAAATGGAAGTACGAGTCAATGACGGTACTTCCCACGAACCTGTAGATACAAATACACAACTTTTAGTGATGCGCCCCGACCCGGCTGATGCTACTATCTATATAGATGATGAAAAGGTGCCTACGGAAAAAGGGCTCTTCACGGCTACCATGAAGAAAGGTAGTCATACCTATCGTGTGGAAGCTCCGATGTATGCTTCGGAAGCCGGAGTCGTCGATTTGGGGAGTGAACAGAAGATTATGAGTGTTACTTTAAAACCAAAATTCGGATACCTCGAAGTCTTTTCTTTACCGGAGCAGGATGCCAATGTTTACATTGATGGTACTTTGGCAGGGCAAACACCTTATAAAAGTGACCGTATGCCAATACGTTCCTATAGACTTCGTATAGAGAAAGATCTTTTCTTTCCTATAGATACGGTGGTGAATATCTCCGCCGGAGAAACAAACGGGCAAACCTTCACAATGATTTCCACGATTAAACCTAAAGAGCCACGTCGTATGCTGGTGATGGCTGAAGTAGGTTATCATCCTTCACAATTGTCTTATGGCGGTATGATTGGTTTTGTTCGCAAGAACGGAGCTTATGTAAAGTTTCGTAGTGATTTCGGTTCTGCTTCCGCTGATTTGGAGTGTGATGATAGCGGCGCGTTGACTTCCGGAGGTGAGGGTACTCCCTATTACAAAGAAGGAGTCACTCAGAAAGCCCGTTTGTCGGTCACTGCCGGTTATCTGCGGCAATTATGGAAGCCCGTTTATCTCTATGCAGGTGCAGGGTATGGTAGCCGTACATTGGCTTGGGAAACTGTAGAAGGTGAATTGGTGAAGAATACTGATCATTCGGCGGTAGGTGCTGCTGCCGAACTGGGTGTTATCGGGCGTTTGGGTAAGTTTGCTCTTTCTGTAGGATTTCACACTGTGAATTTCAAGCATCATGAAGTTACTGTTGGAGTGGGTATTATATTTTAATTAGTGGAAGTAAAAAATGAAAAAGATAACACATCTTATTATATGCAGTCTGCTGTTAGTGATGGCAGCCTGTGAAAAGGATACGGAGCCTGCAAATTTTGCTCCGAAGTTGGCGACTGGTGAAGCGACCAATATTTATCGAACCGGAGCTACTCTGTCAGGAAGCATGGAAAAGGCAGAAGGAGTGGTGGTAAAAGAATACGGTGTTCTTTATTCCACGTTGCAGAGTATGGCAGAATATACTGAAGTGAAAGTTGGCACAGACAATGAAGGTAAATTCAGTGTGCAACTTCAGGCATTGGAACCCGGTAAGACATATTATTATTGTAGTTATGCCAATAGCGGATACAGTATTGCTAAGGGGGAGACAAAGAGCTTTACTACGGTAGAGAGCAAGACGCCCGTCTTTAGTGATTTGCAGGTCTCGGGCACCGATGAGAAAAGTTTTATCGTATCTACTTCTGTGCTGGATGACGGAGGAGGTGAAATGTTCCTTTCCGGCTTTTGCTGGAAAGAGACGACAGATGCGAATTATGTGCCTACGGAGAAGGACAACACAAAGAATATAGACGACGTGTCCAACTATCAGGTACGTATCAATGACTTGAAACCGGGAAGGCTCTACGCAGTGCGTGCGTATGCTATCAATTCCAACGGGCGTGGGTATGGTACAACAACTTATGTAACAACAAAGACGACTGATCTTCCCGTTGTTTCTTCCTGTGCTCCGCAAGACTCTACCAATGTCTCCATCACAATGCAGGCACGTATATTGGCCAATAGTACTTTGGTGACAGAGAAAGGATTCTGTTATAGTTCGGAGGTACAAGAACCTACCATTGCCAATCTGAAAGAGATTTCATTAGTGCCCGATACAACGATTTATGGAACAATCGGTGGCTTGAAGCCGGGAAATACATACTATATCCGTGCATATGCTGTCAGCAGTCTTGGTGTTGGCTATGGTGATGTATTCTCGTATACTATCCCCGGAGGAGAAGTAGACAATGAGTTTTCCGTCAATACCTTGAGTGTAGAGGATATCAGCCGGACATCAGCGTTAGTAAGAGGAAAGGTGAATGTGAGCGATCTGAGTTCTCTTATCGAATTCGGACTGGAGTGGTTTGAGGGATTGTCGGATATGAGTTATGTCATCATAGACAACTATCCGAGTGCTAATATCAGTCAGTTGACCGGAGAATTTTCATTGCAAATGTCCTCTTTGCCTTCCGGCAAGAAAATCAGGGTGCGTGCATGGGCGAGGATCATGCAGGGCGGAAATGAAGTAAGGGCGCAAGGTGAACTTCTGGAGTTTACCACCGTGCAGAGCAATCCGGCTGTTGTGGGCTATCCCACAGTGAGTAATGTAACAGCAAATTCGGCATCTATTTCTGCCTCAATTGATAAGAATAAAGGCGGTGAGATTACAGCATGCGGATTTTATTACAGTACGGTTCATGATACCCCCGACAGTCAGGATGTCCAGGTGTCATCCTCCACTGCAGGGAATGCGGTTACAGCTAATCTGACAGGACTGGAGGAAGGACAAACTTACTATATTCGTGCTTACGCAGTGAATGAGGCGGGGATGTCCTATGGTGATGTTGCTGTTTTCCGGACGGTGGCTGTCACCCTGCCTGTTGTAAAAATGAATGAAATCACTAATGTGACCCCTTCTTCTGCAAAGTTGTACGGCACTGTCACTTCGGCCGGATCCGGCATTATTCATCGGAAAGGTTTTTGTTGGAGTAATACGCAGACTTCTCCTTTGCTTGGACAAGATACCAGTTGTGAAGTCTCAACCGGAGAGGATGTGTACTCTTATGCCTTGACAGGGCTTTCCGGGAAAACGAAATACTATGTTCGTGCCTATGCTGAAAATGAGAAAGGAATAAGCTATAGTGAAACCGCTGAATTTCAGACAGGATCTGCTGCTGTAATTCCTACACTTAGCGGAACTACTGTAAGTGAAATAGGTGAAACTTCTGCTAAAGCGGTCGCTACAGTCGTGAGTGATGGGGGGATTTCTGTCTCCGCTAAGGGCTTCTGCTATAACCGTACGAATAGTTTGCCTACTATCGAAAATGGTACAACTGTTACCGATGTATCAACAGGATATTCGATAACTGGAGCTTTAGACAATCTGGAACCCAATGTGAAATATTTTATTCGTGCTTTTGCTAAGAATGAGGAGGGTACTGCATATGGAGCGGTGAGTGAGTTTCAGACAACACAGTTAATTGTAGTGCCAACGGTAAGTTGGCTGCAAGTTACCAATATTAAAGAAACCGCTATAGATGCTTCTGCTACTGTTACTAATGACGGTGGGAGTACAATTCTTTCCAGAGGTTTTTGTTATAGCTCGACAAATAAACTTCCTGCAACGGAAGATTCAAGTATACAATCCTCAGATGTTACTCCTACTTTTGCTGCCGGAATAACAGGCTTATTGCCTGAGACAACTTATTATGTTAGGGCTTTTGCCAGTAATGAGAGAGGTATTGCTTATAGTGAGACTTATACAGTGAAAACGTTAGCTTCCGGACCAGTAACGCCGGAGGTGGATGATAACGAGCCACCTGTAAATACAAAAATTGCTAAATAGACTGAATGATTATGGAAAAAAGTATAAAAAAGATAGTAGTAACTTTAACGGCTATTTTCTTCTGCTGTGTAACCTTAAAAGCAGAGACTGTACATATAGAGGTTGCCGGAACTTTAAAAGATTTACTAGGTGATAAGCAGACCACTATTACAGAGTTGACTTTATCCGGATTTGTGAATGGAACGGATGTTGGCTGTATTCGTGCTATGTCTGCATTGAAGGTATTGGATATGAAACAGTGTACGATAGTAGCTGGAGGTGAATCGTATGCTTTTAATACGACTACCTCAGATAATTGGATTAGCGGGTGGATGTTTTACCAGATGAAGACCATTGAACAGATAATATTGCCGGATAATGTGATTGGTATTGGAGACGCAGCATTTTGGGAGTGTAGTGCTAAGTCCGTTATCATTCCTGAAGGGGTGGTGAGTATAGGAGACAGTTTTCGTAGGTCTGGTCTTGTTTCCATTCATATACCTTCTACGGTGACTTCCATTGCAGATTATGGCTTTTGGCAAAGCTATGATTTGAAGGAGGTTACTTTTGCGGCTAATTCTCGGCTACAAAGTATTGGGCAGACCGTTTTTAGTGAAACGGTCATAACAAGTATTGATATTCCGGAATCGGTAACAAGAATTGGATATTGTTGTTTTCAGGAGTGTGACGAACTGGTTGCAGCCAACATCCCTCCTAAGGTTCGGGTAATAGAGCAAGCAGCTTTTAAATCATGTTTTAATTTAGAAAAAATAGATATGTTTGAAGGCTTGGAAACAATTGAGCGCGGAGCATTTGCCGGTTGTACCAAATTGGCAAATGTGACTCTTCCTTCTACGCTAATTACAATCGGAGATACCATTGGAAGTGGTTATAGTGATGGGGCTTTTTATGGTACGGGTATAGAGACTATTGTTGTTCCTGATAAGGTCACGATGTTAGGGACTGGCTCGTTCTGTTCATGTACAAACCTGACTCATGTTACTTTGCCGGAGGATCTGACTTTTCTTGCAAAAGAGCTGTTTCAATGGAGTAATAAAATTCAGCATGTGAATATCCCCAAATCTTTGGAAAAGATAAAGGATAATGCCTTTAGTGGGTGTAATGCATGGGTTGATGCTATAGAAATACCTGTGGGAGTAACAGAAATAGGTTCAAATGCTTTTGAGAGCTGTTCTTCTATTCCTTCAGTGACTTTGCCGGAGGGGTTACTCAGTATAGAGCATTATGCTTTTTCTAATTGTACGAGTCTTGAATTTATCAATATTCCCTCGACTGTAAGGTCTTTAGGTAAAGCATTTCCTGATTGTAGCAATTTAGTTTCTTCATTGGTTATACCCGAAGGAATTACTTCGTTGGCTTATGAGACATTCAGTGGTTGTAGGAAAATACCTTCTATTCAATTACCAAGTACATTGATTGATATAGGCGGAGATGAAAATAGCAGTTATTGGTCTTCTGGTCGTGTCTTTTCAGGTTGTGAAAGTCTTCAGTCTATTGTATTGCCTGAGAAGATAAGGGTTATTCCACAAAGTACATTTGAAAATTGTAAGAGCTTGACGGAAGTTGTTTTACCCGATAGTTTGCGAATAATCGGTTCAAATGCATTTTATATTTGTCTGAACTTAAAGGAGGTTAAGTTTCCGGAAAAACTAAGATCTATTGGGAGTGAAGCATTTGTTTCAACTAAATTGGAGGAAATTGTATTGAATGATAGCTTGAAAACAATAGAAGGAAATGCTTTTTATAGTAATGGAAAATTGAAGTATCTTTATGTCCCTAAAAGTGTGACAAGCATTGGACGCTATGCGTTTGGAAATTGTAAAAATTTGAAGAGTATCGTATATGACGCAGAAGTTGATATACCAGATAATACAGCTTTTGGCTTTACGCAAATCGGATACAAGTATTTTGATAATGTTCTTCTGTATCTACCTTCTGACGCAGTAAAAGTGCCCGAATCATGGCAAAAAGTACAAGTTATTCGTAATGGTGAGATTGAATCTGTTACATTTGTTGACTCTGCATCGATATACATTGCCCGCCCTTTCAAAACGAAACAAATCAACTACTCTCGCAATTTTACAATGGAAAGTGGGTTACACAACTCAGCAGGTTGGCAAAGCATAGTTCTTCCTTTCGCAGTATCCCGTTTTACACATGAAACAAAAGGGGAACTTGCTCCTTTCGGTAGTAGTATCTCCGGAGCGAAACCGTTCTGGCTCCGCGAGCTCACCTCTGACGGCTATACAGTTTCTTCTGCTTTGCAAGCAAACAAACCATATATAGTCTCAATGCCTAATAATAGTGCATATGAAGATACATATAATATAACGGGAGTTGTTACTTTTACGGCCGAGGATGAGGCTGGCATTACAATCCCTGCCACTCCCGCCTCCATGTCAATAGGGGAGACTGCCGATTATAAATTAGTACCTACCTATCAGGATATTGCTGCTAATGACACAGTATATGCTCTGAATTCTTCCGTCTATAATGAGACTCCTGCTGGTAGTGCTTTTGTGAAAGCTTTGCGTGATGTTCTTCCTTTTGAGGCCTACGTAGTCAGCAAAGAGTCTCCTTCTTTTGCGCCTGCGATGTATAGCATCGGTGGTAGTGGGGGAGATATCACTGCTTTAGAGAAAATACTTCTGAAAGAAGACAAATCACTTAAGATTTATACGCAAGGCAACACCTTATATATTGAGACTGATAAATCCCGTCTGATCTCCATTTACGGAGGAAACGGAATCCTGATTCGTTCGGTCAATGTGTATGAAGGTGAAAATGCAATAAACAATCTTCCTGCCGGTATCTATTTCCTTGAAGGCAAAAAAGTGATTATAGGCAATTAACTGGTAAATTTATGTTTGTTTTTTAATATCCTTGCCACCGTTTGGGAAAACATGTGGCAAGGAGCTTTTTTATTATACAGCAACTTTGTTTCAGTACATGAATTTACTTTTTGAGTTTATATGTATACTGGAAAATTCACTCGCAGCAATCCCCTTCCGTTCACTTCAAAATGATCCCCTAAAAACTTTTAAGAGGAAAATTTAAACAGACTTTTTAATTAGGTAAGTTCTTTCAAATGAAACCTTTCCATTGGTATTATTCTATATTTTATATAGTTTTACCGTAGAGGAAAGTTTTTTTCTTCGTCCTCCATTCATATTCTTCAATCCGATTCTGGTAAATACACTTTGCCGGTCCATATTAAGCCATTATTTATGAGAGAAGCACATTGCTTATGAATGAGATTTTCAAAGAAAAATCCCGTATTCTTTCTGTCTTTATAAAGAATATCCAATTTGTACAATGCTCTTATCCTTATCAGTATGCTTTTATATATGTAAGTAATAGCTTTAATATGAGAATAACTCAAAGACAGGGCCGACGCATTAAAATGCGCTGTCCTGTAAAAGTGTTGACAGGTATTTTTCATCCCATCCTGCTTTCAGCC
>NZ_CAXSVC010000025.1:0-95045 GCF_964240755.1 Bacteroides sp. HPS0048
AGACAATATTAAGAAATTTATTCTTATTAACGTTCATAAAGAACTATGTTTTCCATGGCAAAGATAATGGTAGAGAAACGTCTCTTTCCTCTACGACAAACGGTATGAATATCCATAAGAGTTTACATAGAATCACAAAAGCCTCGTAAATTTTCACTGAATATTGTAATTAACATCTACCAACATTATGAACTTGAGATTTAATGTAGCTCCCTGCATGATCAGAGTGTACACTTTTATATAACAAGAATGTACATTCTTACAGTGCAAGGTTGTACATTCTTGCATAACTAAAATGTACACTTTTAAAATCATTGGTTATCAACATGTTACAAAACAGTCATCATAAAGTGATCAGAAATTTATATTTAAGATAAACAATGAATGACAAGCCAGCCAGACTGCTAAAATAAGACAATAATTGTATACAAAGAAAAAACATGTGCAGAATAATTTTCAAAAATGAAATAGAGCATTACTTTTGTAGCATCTAATTTTCTATGTTTTTTATCTTGTATTTTAGTAGAAAAATGTAAAATACAGAAATTTAATTCAATACACAAAACGATCATGAAAAAAACGTTTCGAGGTATGAGACAGAGTAGAGTAGTCTTTCTGGCTCTAACAATTTCATTAAGCCATGCACCCATTACAATGCATGCTCTATGTAAAAAAACAAACTTATCCCAAGTAGTATCCCACCATCAGCCAGCCATTACGAGTGCACGAATGATTAACCTCACTACCGTAGAGGTTTTGCGCTCTGACACTACGCTCCTGAATATCGATTTTTATGGAGCTAACATTTTCCGTATGTTTCAGGATAACTCCGGAGGTATCATCCGCGATCCTCAGGCAAGCCCGGAAGCACAGATCTTAGTTAACACTCCCCGAAGACAAGCAGGACAAATAACATTGAGCGATAAAAACGGAACCATTGACATTGCCACTAATCGCGTCCGGATATCCATAGACAAGCAGACGGGATTATTTAAGATAATAAACCTTATAGAGAACAAAGTAATAACAGAAACCACGGCACCGGTAGAGTTTTCCGGTAAGCATACCAAACTTTCATTGAAAGAAAGTCCTGAAGAATATTTTTATGGTGGTGGAGTACAAAACGGACGATTTTCACATAAAGGAAAGATTATTGCCATCGAAAACACGAATAATTGGACAGATGGCGGGGTGGCTTCACCAACCCCCTACTACTGGTCGACAAACGGATACGGAATAATGTGGCATACATTCAAAAAAGGTAAATACGATTTTGGGGCTACACAAAAAGGTATCGTACAACTATCTCATGATACGGACTATCTGGATTTATTTTTCATGATAAACAGTACTCCGGTAGCTTTATTGAACGATTTTTACCAGCTGACCGGCAACCCGGTCCTGTTACCCAAATTCGGATTTTATGAAGGTCATCTGAATGCCTACAATCGCGACTATTGGAAAGAAGACGAAAAGGGTATTCTTTTTGAGGATGGCAAAAAATATAAAGAAAGCCAAAAAGACAATGGAGGGATTAAAGAATCACTGAATGGTGAAAAAAACAATTATCAGTTCTCAGCCCGTGCCGTCATCGACCGCTATAATGCATATGACATGCCACTGGGATGGGTTCTTCCTAATGATGGCTATGGTGCAGGATACGGGCAAACCGGAACACTGGATGGAAACATACAGAATTTAAAAGAGTTCGGTGATTATGCACGCAAACATGGAGTTGAAATTGGCCTGTGGACACAATCTGATTTACACCCCAAAGCAGGTATCGAAGCCCTCCTGCAACGTGATATTGTAAAAGAGGTGCGCAATGCCGGTGTACGCGTACTGAAAACCGATGTCGCATGGGTAGGTGCAGGTTATTCATTCGGACTAAATGGCGTAGCAGATGTAGGTGCCATCATGCCTTATTATGGTAACAATGCCCGTCCTTTCATTATTTCACTGGATGGCTGGGCAGGTACCCAGCGCTATGCCGGTATATGGTCAGGCGACCAGACCGGCGGTGAATGGGAATATATCCGTTTCCACATCCCGACTTATATAGGTTCCGGTCTTTCGGGACAACCGAACATTTGTTCGGATATGGATGGCATATTCGGAGGAAAAAATGTACCGGTCAATGTACGCGATTTCCAATGGAAAACTTTCACTCCGATGCAATTGAATATGGACGGATGGGGAGCCAATCCCAAATATCCGCATATCCTGGGCGAGCCGGCAGCTTCTATCAACCGCTGGTATCTGAAAATGAAATCCGAATTCATGCCCTATGCCTATAGTATCGCCAAAGAAGCAATAAATGGAAAGCCAATGATTCGGGCTATGTTTCTCGAATATCCCAACAAATATACTTTGGGAACAGCTACCCGTTATCAGTTTATGTATGGCCCGTCCGTACTGGTAGCCCCCATCTACCAAAATACGAAGGCAGATAAAGAAGGTAACGACGTACGAAATGGTATTTATCTTCCGGAAGGAAACTGGATCGACTATTTCACAGGTGAACAATATGCAGGAAATTGCATTATTAACAATTTCGATACTCCGCTCTGGAAGCTTCCGGTTTTCATCAAACAAGGAGCAATTCTGCCAATGACAAAACCTCACAACAATGTGAGCCAAATAGATAAACACGTACGCATATACGATTTGTATCCCTACGGAAACAGCACGTTCACCGAATACGACGACGACGGTACTACCGAAGCTTACCGCAACGGAGCAGCAACTGCAACACTGATAACTTCGACTGTAGACAAGGACAGAGTAAGAGTTACCATTGCCCCCACTAGTGGCAGTTTTCCGGAAATGGAAAAAGAGAAAGTAACTATATTGAGAATAAACGTAACTGCGAAACCTCAAAAAATAACAGCTAAACAAGGGAATAAAAAGGTGAAGTTAGTCGAGGTAAACTCCTCAGATAGTTTCGATAAAGGAGAGAATGTATATTACTACGAGGCTGCACCAAATATGAACTCGTTTGCAACTCCCGGAACAGATTTTGCCAATATGATCCTTACCAAAAATCCGGTTTTACACATCAAACTAGCCTCTACCGATATTACGGTAAATCCCATAGAAGTAGAAGTTAAGGGATTTGTATACCAACCAGCGAATCGCCATCTGCAATCCACAGGTACACTCACAACTCCCCAAATACAAATAACAGAAGCGCATACAGGACCTTATTCACTTACTCCTTCATGGGATAGAGTAGAAAATGCCGATTATTATGAGATAGAATATAATGGCATGAACTACACCACCATCCGGGATACGGAACTGTTGTTTGAGGATCTGACTCCCGAAACAACGTACGAATTCAAGCTACGCGCTGTAAACAAAGATGGAAAATCAGACTGGAGTACAATTACAGCTACCACAAAATCCAACCCACTGGAATTTGCCATTACAGATATCCAGGCCGAAACGACTTGTGAGAACCAAAGAAGACAAGGAATTGACAGAATGTTCAATTTTGATGAATCTGACCTCTGGCACACCAAATGGCAGAGTAGTGCCGTCCCATTCGAACTCATTATGGACTTAAGAAGCATCAACGTATTAGATAAATTTGAATACCTGCCCCGTCAGAATGGAGGTAACGGAACCCTACAGAAAGGTATTGTATATTACAGCAGGGATAAAGTCGACTGGCAGGAGGCCGGAACATTTGAGTGGCAAGGCAATGACGTAAAAACATTCATTTTCAAAGACCAGCCTGTAGTCCGATATATAAAAATTGCAGTCAGCGAAGCCGTAGGTAATTTCGGTTCCGGACGCGAATTGTATGTATTCAAAGTTCCCGGTTCCGAAAGCTACATCCCAGGTGATATAAACCTGGATGGAAAACTGGATGAAAATGATCTGACATCCTATATGAACTATACCGGCCTGCGTAAAGGAGATGCCGACTTCGACTATGTCAGTAAAGGAGACCTGAACAACAATGGATTAATCGATACATACGATATCTCCGCAGTAGCCATTGAGTTGGAAGACGGAGTAAGCAGACAGGCTACTCCTCCGGTTGCAGGCAATCTGAGTATCCGGACTACCAAACAAACCTATCATGCAGGTGAAGTTATGGAGGTCATCGTGAAAGGAATCGATTTACAGTCTGTAAATGCTCTTAGTTTTGCATTGCCTTACGATACAAAAGATTGGGAATTTGTTGCAGTAGAAACTCCCAATATGAAAAAAATGAAAAACCTTACTTACGACCGGTTACACACCAACGGGACAAAAGCACTTTATCCCACTTTTGTCAACTTGGGAGAGAAGCCTTACCTGGAAGGAAATGAAGAGTTAATCATTTTAAAGTTCAAAGCCAGACGAGCTGTAAAGTTCAATCTGAAAGCTCAGGATGGAATATTAGTAGACAAGAATATGAATGTTATAAAGGTTGATTTTTAAAATAGAAACTGTCCCTTTTGAAAGACGGTTGCATTTGAATAAAGTGCAACCGTTTTTTTGAGTCTAATAGTACTTTGCTTCGAATGCCAGCGGCACTAAAACAAGTAATAATATTGTTCTCCCAAAAACTCGCGGATACGCTTAAGAGCCTTGGTTATCTGAGCTTCTACTGTCTTCACGGATATATTCATTTCATCGGCTATTTCCTGATTAGTCAACTTCTCTTCACGGCTCTTCACAAAGATCTCATGACATCTGCCAGGTAAAGATAAAACAGCCTCTTCTATCAACCGACTTAACTCTTCCATCTCTAATGGACTTCCCATATCCGCCTGAGGAATCTCAGTTCCGCTTATTTCATCTATCGCCAGCGTATTTTTACGGTCTCGCAATGCGTTTAAACATCGATTACGAGCAGTCTGAAACAAATATCCTTTAAAAGTCAGCTTAATCTCGATCTTTTCTCTATTTTCCCAAAGATACATAAAAATATCAATTGCTATCTCTTCCGCATCCTGTTTATTCCCCAGATAGATATACATGAATCGACACAACGCTTCAAAATAGCTATCAAATAATAGCTTAAACGCTTGCTTATCCCCAGATTTGAGCAGTCTTAATAAAAAGATATCATTCATTATTTAGTTCATATTGAGTTCATTTCACAAACATACAAAAAAATAATTTAAAAAAGTGTATAGTATAAATAAGGGTACACTCGAATTCTCGTGTCATAGTATTGTAAACAGCTAAAAACGTTATATGAAAAAAAATATCCCTTGGGATTTAATCATCTCTAAATTAAAAGGCGAACTTACTGCCGGCGACGAACAACTGTTTGAAAAATGGTTGTCCGTTGCAGAAAACAAAGAACTTTTTGAAGAACTTCAGGAAGTTTGGAAGCAAGTACGCGCTAAAGCTGTTGAATATACTGTGAATACGGATTCATGCTGGAACGAGCTAATACGTCGTATGAACGAAAAAGAAATGGCTAAAAAAGAGGAGAAAAAAGTTGTTGGTAATAAGCAGAGCAATAAAGCAATGGTCTTTATACGTAAATATGTAGCCGCAGCTTGTATTCTGGCAACCCTATTTGCATCGGCTTCTTTTTATTTTGGCATGAAAATAGGGCGTCCCGAACTCGCACAGCAGACTTACACAAACTGGGGTGGAAAATCTAAAATAGTACTGCCTGACGGAACCTCCGTGTGGGTTCATTCAAAAACAACCGTAGGATATAATACCAATTTTCAAGTAAAAGAAAGAGTGGTGAACCTGACCGGAGAAGCTTATTTTGATGTAACTCACGATAAAAATAATCCTTTTGTAGTACAAATGGATGGCGTAAAAGTAGTAGTACACGGAACTAAATTTAATGTAGAAGCTTTTCCGGAATCGGACAACATCTATGTCAGCCTGCAAAAAGGTTCCGTTTCTTTAGAAACTGCGAACGAACATCATATGTTGCGTCCCGGTGAAGTTGCAACTTACAATAAACGTAACCATGATATTAAAGTAGAAAAAGGAGATGTGAACCTGGCAGTTTCCTGGGCGAATGACCAGATGTTATTCCGAAACAAAAACTTGGGAGAAATTTGCCGATTCTTATCCAAATGGTATAATGTGAAAATAAATCTTTCACCGGAGCTGAAAGATCAGTTCAGATATACGTTTACACTGCGCCATGAACCTCTGGAAGAAATTTTGCGAATTATGTCACGTATACATCCGATAGCATATTCGTTCGATGAGGAAAACGTAGTGACTATTGGTAAAAAATAACAATTCATTAATAAATTAACCGATTGCCAGGTAAAGTTTAATCTCGAGTAAGGATTTGAATGGCAATCTATTAGTTACCTTCTTTAATCTATTAAATAAACAATGATTAGCATTTATGAAAAAAAATGTAAGCTCTGTTCATTGAACATATGGAACATTGCTTTGATCTTATTTGTGCTTTTATTCACATCTTGCAAGGATGACGATACCGATCCCGGACGTGAAGGCTGGATAAGAGTATTACCTCTCGAATTGAATATTCCCGCAAGTGGCGGAAATCAGGAAGTCTATCTGGTAGTAACCGAAGATGTTGATCTTGCCAATGTACAGTTTTCTGTTATCGGAGAAGGAAAAGACTGGTGCTATCCGGTGCTGGAAGATAATTTACTAAAAGTAACCTTTGAGCCTAATTATTATGAAGAGCCACGCGCTACAGTGATAACACTCACCTATGGAGATCTAAGAAGAGAAATACCTGTAACTCAGGCCGCTTCCAGCGGGTCAGCTGACGTGAAGATAGAAGTAACAAACGCTGAAGCTACCACTGAAGAAGTAGAATCTGAGCAGCGTGGCATCATCAATTCATACGATGGTGATTACATCAGTTATTTCAATTCCAAGTTCGGAGCATTCACCGACTGGCCTTTCCTGATTACATATACATTGAAAGACTGCACATCACTGGATTACATCATTTACCATCCACGTACTGACAATGGAACAAAATACGGTGCTTTCAATGATTTTGAGGTCTGGGTATCTACCGAAGAGAAACCAGAATTCGTGAAAGTAAAAGAATATACTCTGGAAACCAATTATGTTACGGCCACCATTCTGAACTTAAATGAACCGGTAAAGAATGTAAAACAAGTACGCTTCGTTATCAACGCCGCTCACAACAACCGTATTAGTTGTGCTGAAATGGAATTTTTCCGTATAAGTGCTAACAAATACGACTACACCAAAGTATTTACCGATAATACTTGTTCAGAACTGCGTGAAGGAATCACCGAAACTGATATTCGGAAAATGCCGGGCGAAACATATAAAAAACTGGCAACAGCCCTACTGAATGGTTCCTATAATCCGGAATACAGAGTGGCAGAATATCGTCCGTACCAGAATCCGAATGTAATGGCAGAGGTGAACAAAACCTCTACTTATAGCTTACGCGATAATCCCACTGGCATCTATGTAGAGCAAGGTGAAGAACTGACAGTACTTGTAGGCGATACGAAAGGTCAAAACCTTTCCATGATTGTACAGGATTTGAGATTAGGTTACAACAGTAGCAAATCTTATGCACTGAAAGAAGGAGAAAACACTATAAAAATATTATCCGACGGTTTGGTTTACATTCAGAATCTAACTAATGAAAAAATTCCATTGACATTGGAGACTGAGGCTGACAAGCAAGCTGCTGCAGCTAAAACGGTGAAAATACATTTCCCGTTCGCTAAAGTAAATGGCTACTTCGATGCACAGACCGGTACACAAGCCGAATTTGAAGAAGTACTGCGCAATGCCAAATATCAGGACATCGATGTATTGGGCAAATATGTACACATCACCTGGACAGTGAACGATTATAAAGAAGCCAATACACCGATCCTGGAAGTAATGGATCTGATGGATGAAGTCGTTCGTCTGGAATGGGATTTCATGGGACTGTTCAAATACAATAAATTATTTGGCAACCGCATGTACCTGCATGTGGAATACAACAGTAAGAATCCGTATTCAGCTGCCAACCACACAGCCTACTTACCAAGCTACAAAGGGGTATTCTGTACCACTACAGAATTGAAAAGCCGTGTTTGGGTATTAGGTCATGAGATCGGCCATAGCAATCAGACTCGCCCGGGACTGAAATGGACAGGTACTACCGAAGTTACCAATAATATTTGTGCTAACTACGTCAGAGGTGCATTCGGAAAAGGCTCCAGATTAATGGATCAGGATAAGCCGGGTATGACTGTTTACGAAGAAGCCATTCAACGTATTATTGAAGCTGAACAACCCCATTGCCTGGACAATGCTTCTGATGAATATTATGTAAAACTGGTACCTTTCTGGCAATTGAAGCTTTACATTATGGATGTGTTGGGACAAGAAGACTTCTATCGCGATTTGTATGAACATTATCGCACAACTCCGGATCTGGATACTTCAGTTGATACACAAGGTATCTTGCAATTAGACTTTGTTCGTCAGGTATGTAACGGAGCCAAAATAGACTTCCTGGATTTCTTTGAAAAATGGGGGTTCCTCCGTCCGGTGGATAAGACATTCAATGATTACGGTAACAAGAATTTCACAGTAACCCAAAAACAAATCGACGACTTGAAAGCGGAAATCCGGGCAAAGGGTTACAATAAAGCACCGGAGAATTTGTACCTGATTACTGATGAAAACTTTGAATCGTATAAAAAATAAAATCTGAATCTAATTTTTTATAATAATGAAAACATTGAGATATATAACTAATAAATTGGCATTGGTGCTGACAGGAGTTTTACTCCTGTCCGGCATGGCAGCCTGCGATGACAAAGATGACAACACAAGTATAAAAGTGAACCGCATGATGGTAACGGATGTACCGGATGAAGTAATTTCTTTGATAGAAGGCGACACTTGGAATACGAAAGTCACTACATTGCCCGAAGGTGCGATAGATGCTGATGAATATACATACCGGTACACTACCGGAAACGACAAAGTATTCACCGTTGATGAAAATGGGGTGATTACTGCTACCGGAATAGGTGAATCCGTGCTAACCGTATGGTCTGTTAACAACACAGATATGTGGACTACTTGCCTCGTGAAAGTGGAAAAACGCATTTATCCGGTTACCTCCATCACCATTCCCGAAAAGTATCAGAAGTACTATATGGGCGTAGAATCTACTTTCAATTTAGGTGGTGTAGTGACTGTAAACCCGGACAATGCAACTACTCCTGATGTAGTTTATTCATCTTCCGACGCCATGATTGCAGAAGTAAATGAGTATGGCGAAGTGTATACCAAAGCTTTAGGAGATGTTACAATCACTGTAAAAGCCGTGGATGGAAGCAATGTAAGCGCAACTTGTGAGGTTTATGTACGTGATATTGATCACTCGAGCTTATTGGATCGCACCAACTGGACCGTAACTACCTCTCATGACTATTTCTCTGACGGAGTAATAAATGGCGCTCCCGAATGTTTGATCGATGACGACGAAAAGAGTTGTCTGGCTCTGGTTAAACCAGGAAAGCTTACAATCGGTAAAGATGAATCCGTATTCTTTGTAATCGACATGCAGACCCCGCAAAATTTCGACTTCTTTGTATTGCGTCACCGTACTTATCAAAATACAAGCGCTAACCTCCGTGTAACAAAAGTATCCGTTTATGGAAGTAATGACGGAGAAAACTATACGGAAGTTATAAAAGAAGCTCCAATAGCCACCGCAGCTACAATTAGTAGTGTAACTGTCGATCTACCTGAAAATGTAAGTTACCGTTACTTCAAATTAACCTACGATGGATGGAGTAATAGCGGTAATACAATCCAAATCTCAGATTTCAATATTGGTAATAAGAAATTTATGGACTATACTCCCGAAGACCATTCGCCTGAAGAATAACCTCGGGAGGAAAATCCCCCTCCAGTGAACTTCAAGGGTGGTGTCAACCCATTGCCCACCCTTGAATATTCAATCAATGATTAAGGGAATGAGTAGGCTTAAATCTTTTAAGCCAAGGCTCTTATTGCACTTCATCGTTAACTTATAATTTAAAAAAATATGAATCTAAAACATTTAGTATTTCTTTTGTTGCTGTTCGTCTGTGTTAATTTATCCGCACAGACTAAGGAGAAGCAGATTACTATCAGTTTCTCGAACATACCACTGTCTGAAGCTATGGCTCGCATAGAGAAAGCAAGCGGATATACCTTCTTCTATGATGCAAAACAGACTGACATCAAGCAGACGGTCAGTTTAAATGCGAAAAAAGAACTTATTTCTGAAGCCTTGAAGAAAATGTTTTCCAAGACAAACTTGAATTTCGAGGTAACAAGTACTCAAATCGCTTTGTTCCCTAAAAAAGAGGTAAAACAGGTAGGACAGCCAATCAATATTCAAGGAAAAGTAGTAGATGAGACTGGTGAACCAATCATTGGAGCCAATGTCGTAGAAGAAGGAACCACTAACGGAGTAATTACCGACTTAGACGGTAACTATACTTTGATGGCTCCTGCCGGTGCAAACTTGAAGATTTCCTATATCGGATATGCTACACAAGTTGTGAAAGCCGGTCGCAGTACAATCGTAAAAATGGCAGAAGACTCCAAAACATTGGAAGAAGTGGTAGTAGTAGGTTACGGTACCATGAAGAAGAAAGACTTGACCGGTGCAGTAGCCTCACTGAAAGGAAGTGATTTGGAAAAAGAACAGCCCAGAACTATTCAGGATATGCTTCGTACAGGAGTAGCCGGTTTGTCAGTAGGTATTGAGACTGATACAAAAGGAAATTCAAGCATGATGATCCGCGGTAAGAATAACTTACGTGCAACAGATAATGACAAGAGTTCTTTGGAACCATTAATCGTACTGGATGGCGTTATCTATTCCGGACAGATGACGGATATCAACCCGAATGACATCGAACAAATAGATATTTTGAAAGATGCCAGCTCAACAGCCGTATATGGTGCAAAAGCAGCCAATGGTGTTGTATTAATCACTACCAAAAAAGGAACGGGCTCTAAGAAACCGGTTATCAACTTCAGCGGTACATGGGGACTCTCAATGGTAAATTCATTGCCTGACGTATATGAAGGAGAAGATTTCATCAACTTCCGTCGAGATGTGGAATTGAGTAAAGATCCTACAAAAGCTGCACAAGGATACTTCAACAATCCAGCATATATGACCAATACTGAATTGGCAGCATGGATGGGAAACTCCAAAGGAGATCCCACTAAAGAATATCTGACCCGTCTTGAGCTGACCAGTACGGAAGTTGCCAACTATCTGGCAGGCAGAACTGTAGACTGGAGAGATGTAATTTATCAAGATGTAGCTCTTCGTCAGGACTATACAGTAAGTGTAGCTGGCAAAAAAGATGAAATGTCTTATTACTCTTCCGTCAATTACCTGAAAAATGAAAGTAACGTTCGCGGTGCAGGCTATAGTGCCATTCGTGCCCGTATTAACCTTGAGAACAAAGTACAGTCTTTCCTCACCTATGGTGTAAACGCACAGTTTACTTCACGTGATGAAGGCTATACTGGAAACGACACTGGCTATTATTCTTCTCTTTCTCCTTATGGAAGTATTTACGAAGAAGATGGAACAACACTCAAATATTATCCTACGGGCAATAATAACCAAATCAACCCATTGGTAACACCAGCTTACACAGCCAAACGCAATGATATTGAGAACCTGAATGCTTCTATCTATATGAAGATTAACTTACCGCTTGGATTCTCTATACAAACGACTTACTCTCCACGTTTTGAATGGACTAACTACCTCTATCAGAAGTCGGCAGACCATCCGAGTGCAGGTTCACAAAACGGACGTGCAGAACGTAAACAGACTAAAGATTTTTACTGGCAGTGGGATAATATGCTGAAATGGAACAAAGTTTTTGGCAAGCACTCCTTCGATTTCACTTTCCTTGCCAACTGGGAAAAATTCCAACGCTGGCAAGACGAGATGACCAATGAAGACTTCCAACCAACTGATGACTTGGGTTATGGCGGTATTGGTTTCGGTACCACTCCAAAGATAGAAAGTAACGATATTTATCGCACCGGCGATGCCTATATGGGACGTTTACACTATGTATACGATCAACGCTATCTAATCACAGCTACTGTACGTCGTGACGGTTACTCAGCTTTCGGTTTGGCAAATCCGCGTGCCACTTTCCCGGCTGTTGCTTTGGGTTGGGTATTCTCCGAAGAAAAATGGTTAAACATGCCGGAATGGTTTGAATATGGTAAGCTTCGCCTTTCCTGGGGTAAAAACGGTAATCGTGCCGTCGATACTTATGCCGCTTTCATGCAACTGTCTCCCCGTAAATATTTGTATGTTGATCCGGCAACAGGTAAACTTATTACAATCAACACATTCTATGCTATGACAATGGCAAATCCCAATCTGAAATGGGAATCTACCGTTTCTTGGAATGCCGGTTTGGACTTCACTTTACTGAAAGGTCGCCTGAACGGTAGTTTAGATGTATACAAGAAGATCACAAAAGATCTGTTGGTAAGCCGTGAACTCCCCAATCTTATCGGATACTCTACAGTAATGTCAAATATTGGTGAAGTGCAGAACCACGGTGTTGAATTATCATTAAACTCTACCAATATCAAAATGAAGAATCTGACATGGCGCACTTCATTCAGCTTTGCTTACAACAAAAACAAGATCACGCATCTGTATGGCATCATGGAAGACATCAAAGATGAGGCCGGAAATGTGATCGGACAAAAAGAAGCCGATGATATCAAGAATAAGCGTTTCATCGGTCATGATATTGACGAGATTTGGGATTACAAAGTAGTTGGTATCTGGCAGGAAGAAGATCGCGAAGAAGCAGCCAAATACGGTCAGCAACCGGGTGATGTTCATTTGCTCGATGTAGACGGTAACGGATCATATACCAATGAAGACAAAGTGTTCCAAGGCACAAAAACTCCACGTTTCCGTTGGAACATGCGTAATGAATTTACCTTGTTCAAGAACCTGACTTTCTCTTTCAGCATGTACTCTTATTTAGGACATAAGCAGACATTAGGACGTTTCACGAATGACAATGCGCTGCTAAACGTAACGAACCAAATCAAACGCGAATACTGGACACCGGAGAACCGTAACAACGAATATCCTCGTCTGGCAAGCAAGAAGCCGAGTGGCGTTACTTATGCCATTTATAAAAATGCTTCTTTCCTGCGTTTCGACAATATCTCATTGGGATACTCTTTCCCAAAAAGATTAATCGAACCCTTAAAGATCCAGGCACTCAACATCAATGCAACCATGAAAAATGCGGGATATATCTCCAACTGGCCTGGTTACGACCCGGAAAACAGTGATAAAAACACCCCAAGAATCATTTATTTTGGAATTAACTTGACTTTATAATACCCGAAGAAATATGAGACTAATCAATAATAAAGCAGGTATAGCCTGCATCATTGGATTTTCGATGTTAGCCAGTAGCTGTTCAGACTGGTTGGATCCCAAACCGCTGTCATTCTATACACCGGAAAACTCGTTTATCAATTATAACGGTTTGAAGACAGGAACCGATATGTTGAATCGCGACGTACGCTATTTTGACTTCTACCCCACTTCCGGTTCGGCAGACCCTTGTATCCTTTCCGAATACTTTTTCTCGGATATGAGTGTCAACGGACGTACAGATGCTGCCAACTCTCCGCAAGATTTGATTCGCCAGATCACTCCGAGCGCTTCATTGACAGGAAATGCCAGTCAGATTAATAACTTCTGGACATACCTTTACAAAGGTATTAAAGATGCAAATACTCTGCTGACCCGTTCAAAAACTGCAAAATTCGATAACGAACAGCAACGCTTGGAAATTGAAGGTCTGGCCTGCTTCCACCGCGCTTTCCGTTACTATCGCTTAGTAAACCAGTTTGGCGACATCCCGTTCATTACAGAGGAAGTTACTGCTCCCCGTTACGATTTCTACACTACTAAGCGTGAAGCTATTTTGCGCTATCTGAAGAAAGATCTGGAACGTACTGCTCCTGCCCTGTCCAATCAAGTATATATCGGCATGGTAACTCAGGCTGCTGCTTACCACCTGTTGACTAAAATTAACTTGGCTTTGGGTGAATTCGATGATGCTATCGAATCAGCCAATAAGGTGATTAATGACGGTGTGCATAGCCTGATGACCCAACGTTTCGGAGTAGACAAAGCAGATCCTACCAAAAATGTAGTTTGGGATTTACATCAGTCAGCTAACAAATCATTACCGGAAAATAAAGAGGTACTTTATATGGTACTCGACCGTTATGATGCCGGAGAAGATGTTCGTTCTGCTGCCGGATTGGAAATTAAACGCCAAGTATTGCCTTGGTACTCCAAAGATGGAGAAATAAAAACCCCAGACGGTAAAAATGGATTCACTGATAATAATGCAACAAAGAATCCTTACCTCGAAGAGTACGGACGCGGTGTATGTACTGCTCGTTCCACCTGGTATCATACTCACATGATCTGGACACCCGATAATACTGATTTACGTCATGCCAAAGGTAACTGGATCGAAATGACCGACCTGGTTTACAACAATCCGGAGTTAGAAAAAAGCAAATCTCCATGGTATGGAAAGCCCCTGCAATTCAGAGACGAGCAAGGCAATGTATTAGTGAACGATACCATCCGTGACTGGGTGGGATGGCCACACTATAAAACCAATATCGCCGACCAGAAAGATAGCTGGTGGCGTGGTGGATGGGCCGACTGGTACGTCTTCCGTTTGGCAGAAACCTACCTGTTAAGAGCAGAAGCTTATGTTTGGAAAGGTGGAATGGACAACCTCCAGAAAGCTGCTGACGATGTAAACGAAGTACGTCGCAGAGCACAGGCATCTGAGTTTACAGCTAATGACATGACCATCCGTACTATATTGGACGAGAGAGCTCGTGAACTCTACTACGAGGAACCTCGTAAAACGGAGTTAACCCGTATCGCTTTCATCTATGCCAAGACAGGAAAAGTTGACGACAAAGGACGTACATACGATATGGAGCACTTTACCGAAAAGAATTTCTTTTATGATCACATCATGGACGTTACCGAATTCTATAATAAGGGCGTGAAGACTTCTGCAGGAAACTATTACACAATGGCTCCGCATCATGTATTGTGGCCAATTGCATTAAATGCCATTTCGACAAATGTGCAAGGACATATCAATCAAACTCCTGGATATACCGGTTCAGAAAACAATATAGAACCGCTGGATATCTCGTTTGATGAATAAACTATAAAAATCTATCTCTCTATGAATATTTAACCAGAATATCCTCGCGTCTCTTTTGTCGACCGGCATCAGGTCGCAGAGGATATTCTTTTTACACAAGTTTGTTAACGACACTTTAAATTCTCTTATAAATTTAACTTATTATGAAACACTTACTTACTACTCTTTCATTAGGGGCTTTGCTGCTTATGGGTGGGCCTACTACCGTACAAGCAGAGAAAGTCACCGTGCCATTAACAGAAGATGGTGCATGGTCTTTTAACTCTCAACCCAGTGCCGTTTATTACAACGGAAAAACTTATTTTACCTGGATTAGTTCCAGTAAAGCATTAATTGTTGCGTCTTACGATCACACAACAGGAGAAACCAAAGAAAAGGTTGTATCTACCGGTTATTCGGATGATTTCTCGTCTCCTGCTATTACAGTGAGAGGAAATGGACAGTTACTACTTTTCAGTTCAGACAATAAGAAAGAAAATGGCTTCTATAGTTGGTATTCCACCAATGCGGAAGACATTACAGAGTGGTCCAGTTCTCAAAAACAGACTGGATATGGAATCAGTTCCACTACTCCTCACATGGTGGGAAATGATCTGGTCGTATTCTGGCGTTCAAAAAACAATATAGGTTACTCTCTCTTTACAAATGTAGCCGATAAAACCGGAAATTTACCTGCAGTTAAAACAAGAGCAGGATTTATCGGCTCTGATATCGGAAATGCATACGCAAAACGCGACGAAGTTCCACAAATGCGTACTTGCCAAGCTGCAGATGGCACTATACACATGGTGGTTACACACTTAGGTACTGGCCTGACTTATAAAAACAGCACGGTACATTATCTGAAGATTAATAAAAATGCCGCAGGAGATAAATTAGAATTCAAAAAGGCGGATGGCACCGCAATCTCCGGCATGCATGTCACCGAGTCTAAAAGTAGTGAACTGGATGTTATTGCCAAAGGAGAGGATGCCAACAAGGTATGGGCGTATGATATTGCACTCGATGCCAGTGGTAATCCGGTAGTATTGTACGATGCTTTCACAGCCGCAGAAGATGGTACTACAACAGGACACACCTACTATTATGCCCGCTGGAATGGAACTGCATGGGAAAGTACAGCAATTACCACCGGAGACGGAGTTCCTATGAGCGAATACAAAGCAGTTGAGGGAAATACTTTTAAAGCCAAGTCTTACCAGGCCGGAGGTATCTGCTTCGGAGCAAATGATTTGAATACCGTTTACTTGTCAAAGAAGGCAGCCGGAGGTACTTTCGAAATCTACCGTTACGAAACCACAGATAATGGTGCTACCTGGGCAGAGAAGGAGGTCATCACTTCTGGAACTCCTGCAGGTGAACTGAATATCCGCCCGATAGCCATTAAAGATGCTCCTGCAGATGTATTCTGGATGCAGGGTATGTATGACAATCCTACTAACTATAAAACTTCCATCTCCTGTGCCGGAGAAGGAGTAGCAACTACCGGAATCTTCTTTGGACAGGACTCTTATGAATTCGTAGCCAACGAAACGACGAACCTTGACGTAAGATTTGCTCCGCTATTCGCTACAGACAAAGAGTATACGCTCGAATCAAGCAATACGGGAGTAGTAGAAATTACCGCAGATGGTAAAGTTCTTTGTAAAGCTACCGGTGAGGCAACAATCACAGCCAAATTGAAGAACAATGCTTCTGTAAGTACCACTTGCAAGGTTACAGTACTGGGAGAATCCGTCTATAAGACTTTCATCAATCGTATTATTACGGATGTTGTTGCAAGTAAAATCTCCACTATTGACCAACTCGATAGAAACGTAGCTTCTTACCTGACACAATTGCAAGACGACGGTTCATTCCCTGATATAGATTATGCATCTGACGCTCGTACAGACTGGCCGCCGATGCAACATCTTGACAGACTGCTCGCTATGGGATTGGCTTATACCCAAACCGAAAGCAAGTATTATGGCAACGATGAGCTGAAAGCTAAGATGGACTTAATGCTTACCTACTGGCATAGCAAACAGCCAAGTTCCAACAACTGGTATCAGAATCAAATCGGTGAACCGCAACGTATGGGACAGTACCTGATTGTTATGCAGAACTTAGGCAAAGAGAAAATCTCTGAAGACCTGTTCAATAAATCTATCGCCCGCTTGAAAAATAAAGGCGGAAGCCCCAGTTCTCAGACAGGAGCAAACCGTGTGGACGTAGCTTTGCACTGGATGTACCGCGCTTGCTTGACAGAAGATGACGACCTGATGCGTGAAGCAATGGATCAGATCTACTCTACTATTGAATATACTACTGGTGCGGAAGGTATCCAGTATGATAACTCATTTACTCAACACGGACACCAATTACATATCGGCGCATACGGCGATGTATTCCTGGATGGTATCACCAAGGCTTGTAGCTATGCAGCCGGCACTCGTTTTACAGTAACCGGACAACAGCTGGATATCCTGAGCAGTCTGGTAAATACGTATATAGGTACCATTCGTGGTGGATATATGTCATATAACGTAATCGGCCGTTCTTCTACCCGCCCCGGTGCAACCAAGAAGGGAACGGGTATCATCGAACGCATGATCGCATTAGATCCTGCCAATACCGATAAATATGAGAAAACCATCGCACGTATCAATGGAACTCAACAACCGTCTTATGGTTTGGAACCCCGAAGCACACATTTCTTCCGTGGTGACTACACACTCCACCAGCGTCCGGAGTATACAGTAGATTTACGCTTGGTTTCTACCCGTACGGCACGCAATGAATATTTGAAGGACAACGGCGAAGGTATCAAGCAGTACTTCATGTCGGATGGTTCTACCGCAATCATGGTAAAAGGAAACGAATACTATAACATCTTCCCGGTATGGAATTATGCGAAAGTACCTGGTGTAACTTGTCCGGAATTCACAGAGATACCGCAAGCCAGCACCTATATCAAGATGGGACAGTCGGCATTTGCAGGTGGTGTAACAGACAGCCTGTGCAGTGTATCTGCTTACAAATACATAGACAATGAATTTAATATAAATTCGTCGGCTAATAAGGCATGGTTCTTCTTCGACAAAGAGATTGTTTGTCTGGGCAACAGCATCAAGTCTGCTTCTGAATTCCAGGTGAACACAACTGTCAACCAGTGTTTGCTGGATGGCGATGTAGTGGTTTCTTCCAATGGTAGCGAATCTACCTTGCAGGCAGGAGATTACAATTACGAGGATAATCTGGACTGGGCCTTCCACGGAAACGTAGGTTACTATTTCCCGCAGAAGGGCAAATTGCAACTGAACGCAGGTGAAAGAACCGGTAACTGGTATGACATCAACACCAACTATGCCGATGAAACAGTGAAGAACAATGTCTTTACTTTATCTTTCAACCACGGCACACAACCAACTGACGGATCATACGCTTATATCATCGTTCCGGGCATCAGCAAGGATGATGCAAAGGCTTATAAGAGCGATAACGTCGAGATCATCATCAACACTGACTCTGTACAGGCTGTTTATCACAAGGAATTGAATATGTACGGATTAGTATTCTACAAATCAGCAGGTTTCAGCAAACATGGTTTGACAGTGGAAGCTGACGCGGGCTGCGTAGTATTGGTGAAGGATGCCGATAAAGCAGAAACAGTAGTATATATCTCCGATCCGACAAATGGTAGCAGCCCGATCAACTTAGGCATTGAAACTCCGGCTGTGAAAGGCAGACGTCTTGTTACTTATCAGAGTGAAGCTCCTTATCAAGGCCGTTCTATGAAGTTCGTGGTGAATGAAAACACACCTGCCTCAACCGGTAGAGATGTTTTGGCAGACCGTTCTGCATGGACCATTACTACTTCTTTGGCAGGCCCGGCAGATGCAACTGTAGGAGGAGACGATCCTAAGAATATAATTGACGACAGTACCGTAACATCCTTCTTGTTTGTGAAACCGGGAAAGACTTTCTCTGGTATCGTAGCACCGGCAGATTATATTCCTTCGTTCACAATTGATATGCAGACTCCGCAGGAAATGGAATATTTCGTTTATCGCCACCGTGATTATAGCAATACGACAACAGGTCTGAGAGCCAATCGCATATCTTTCTATGGCAAGAACAATGAAGCGGACGAATTCACTCCCGTTCTGGAGAATATAACCCTGGATACTTCTGTAGCCGAAAATAAGATATTGTTGCCTAATAAAGTATCTTTCCGTTATATCAAAGTAACGATTACAGATTACGACAAAATTAACAGCAGCACCATCCAGGTTTCTGACTTTAACATCGGTAAGAAAACACTGATGGATATCCCGGAAAGCGGTGATCCGACTGGCATTACAGAAGTAAAAGCCGGCAACAGCGACTTTACCGTATCAGTTTATCCGAATCCGGTGAAACAAGGAGAACAGGTACAGATCATCGCAGGTAATACTCAGGGTATCGAATTCAAGTTGTATGATACAACAGGTAGTATTCGGGCACAGGGTAATACCACAACGATTGATACAAACAGTCTGTCACAAGGTATTTATATCCTGCATGTGACAGATAAAGCTGCCGGTCAGAGAGCCACAGCTAAGTTTATAGTACATTAATTCCTTCTTTTCCGATGTCCGCAACAGCCTCCTTCTCCCCCAAAGGAGGTGTTGCGGATTTTTTATACGCTAACACCCTCTATTTATGAAGAAAAGCATATATGTATCAGGACTGTTCCTCCTATTCTCCTTAGGATGTAATGTAACAGTCGCCAATGGTAACCATACTCCTCCCAGCTACACAGATGTTGAAAGCCAAGTGAAACGGGTAGTAAGCTGGCAGATAGATAACTTCCACTATTCGGCTTCAGGAAACCTGCACGACAATGGCATAGCCTCCTGGGCACATTCAGTATTATACATCGGCCTGTCCGAGTGGGCAACGCTGAGAGAAGAAGAGAGTGCTGCCTATTGGGAGTGGTTGTCCGGTATCGGCACCCAAAGCAACTGGAAAATGAATGGCATTTATCCTTATCATGCAGATGAGTTCTGCATCGGTCAGTTCTTCGCTACCATGTATGGCAAACACAAACAAGATAAGATGATTGCCGGAACCCTGGAGCGTATGGAACGGGTGATGTCCGATACTCGTAATACTTCTATGAGCTACCGGAACAAGGAGGCATGGACGTGGTGTGATGCCCTGTTTATGGCACCGCCCTTGTACGCCCGGATGAGTGTTTTAAAGAATGATACCCGCTATTTTGAATTCATGGACAAAGAGTTCAGAAAAACCTACGACTACTTATTCGATAAAACCGAAAAGCTGTTTTATAGAGACGACAGCTATTTCAACAAGACGGAAGCCAACGGCAAAAAGGTATTTTGGGGCAGAGGTAACGGCTGGGCAATAGCCGGAATCGCCAATATTCTGAAATCACTGCCTGCGAATTCTGAATACAGAAATTATTACGAAAATATCTTCCGTTCATTGGCACAAAGCCTCATCAAATTGCAGGATGGAAAAGGAGCATGGCATGCCAGCTTACTGGACCCGGACAGCTATCCGGCACCCGAAACAAGTTGTACGGCTCTCATTACGTATGCCCTGATTTACGGACTGAACAACGGGCTGCTGACACAACAGGAAGCGTATGAACCTGCAATAAAAGCATGGAATGTATTGTGTGAAGCGATACACGAAAATGGAAAATTAGGCTGGGTACAACCTATCGGGCAGGACCCGAAGAAGGTAACCAAAGATATGACAGCTACTTTCGGCGTAGGAGCTTTTTTGTTGGCAGCTACCGAAATGTATAAGCTGACAAAAGGAGGCGGCACAGGGATAGAGGAAGAAGAAACGGACGAAGATCTCCTTTCCTACCCGGAAACAAGAGTTACCATCTATAATGAACAGGGAGTCAAAGTAGCTAACGAGTTATTGGGAGATCGTACTTGCCAAGCAATCATACAAAAGAATAATCTACCCAACGGACTGTATGTGATAGTTCTACGGAATGGTAATAAAAAGAAAGTCATCAAATACTTATACTGATCAATAATGAATCGAATCTATTTACGATTAGACGATTGACGATGTACGATTGAAGTTACCCTTTTAAAAGCCTGTTTTTCAGCGATGCTAGAGACAGAGTAATTCCAATCGTACATCGTCAATCGTCTAATCGTAAATAGATTCAGTTTTGAACTTAATAACGTTTGTCATTGCTATCTATCTCTTTCTCCGGTATTGATAAAGCTCTATCTCGTAGAGTAACGTAGGAAGCCTCGGTGTGTAACATTGTTTTAGATGTACATGTAAAGCAGTACGACATGTGCATGTGGGACAGTACGACATGTGCATCTCATGCTGCTTTACATGTACATGTAAAACAAGACTGCACACCGGGGAAAGGAACGTTCCTTTCTGAGAAAGACAAAGTACAACACCGGATAACGGTAACAATGCCGTCTACGGATACTTCCTCCATCAAAAAGATAGGATCATAATCTTCGTCACTGTACGGTTTTGAATATATTTCACCACAGAGTAACACGGAGTTCCACAGAGTTTAAATCTTTATTGAAACGCAGATTAACGCAGATTTTCACAAAAGGGAACAAATGTATGATAAATAACTACAGTCCTTTAATCTGTGTTAATCCGCGTTTCATCAGATAAATAATACTCTGTGAAACTCTGTGCTACTCTGTGGTGAGTTCAGTTCATGTCCGATCAGTAATGAATCAATGAAAATTAAAGATACCAACATAGGGTAAACGCCATTTTTAGTGTCTAAAAAGAAAGTGGGTAGTAATACTAAATGATAGTCCCACAGTTAAAGTAGAATCATTAATTAAATCAATTTCATGAAAAAAGGTTTTATGGTCCTTGTTGCCTATCTGATCGGAACTGTAGCATCGGCACAGGTACCTTTCACAAAGGCAGCCACCAAAGAAGTGATGAAAAGAGTAGCCGATTGGCAGATAGCCAATCCCAACAACGGAGCTGAGCACGACGACTTGGACTGGACGCACGCGGCCCTCTACATGGGCATGATAGACTGGGCAGAAATAGCTGAACAGGAAGACGGTAACGATACCTACTACAAATGGTTATTGAAGATAGGGCGGAAGAATCATTTCCAGGTAGGAAAATGGATGTACCACGCCGATTTCATTGCGGTGGGGCAACCCTTTATCGACTTATACAAGAAGTACAAACAGGAGAAAATGATCATGCCGGTAATGGCCCGCGCCAACTGGGTGGTAGAATATCCTGCCAAAACAACCCTGGAACTGGATTACGGAAAGTTAGAGACACTGGACCGCTGGGCATGGTGCGATGCCCTTTTCATGGCACCTCCCGTATATGCCAAACTCTATGCCCTCACGGGAGAGAAAAAATACATAAAGTTCATGAATAAAGAATACAAGGCTACTTACGACTATCTTTTCGATAAAGAGGAAAACTTATTTTACCGTGACCGCCGCTACTTCGGAAAAAAGGAAGCCAACGGAAAGAAGGTTTTCTGGGGACGTGGTAACGGTTGGGTACTCGGAGGTCTTGCCAAAATACTCCAGGCACTCCCTAAAAAAGACAAGAATCGTGACTTTTATGCAAAATTATTTGTTACTTTGTGCACACGTGTAGCAGAGTTACAGAGTCCGGATGGGTACTGGCATGCCAGCCTGCTCGACCCGGCTTCTTACCCTTCGCCCGAAACCAGTGCCACCGGCTTTATTGTCTATGCCCTGGCATATGGAGTGAACGAGGGATTGCTGGATAAAAACACCTTCGCGCCTGTTATCACAAAAGGTTGGCAGGCTATGCTGGATGCCGTAGCACCGGACGGCAAATTAGGTTATGTACAACCCATCGGAGCAGATCCGCGCAAAGTAACCCGCGATATGACCGAAGTGTACGGAGTCGGTGCATTTTTGTTGGCCGGCAATCAAATTTACAAGATGGCAAACTAATAATCATACTATACAGTGAAGAAACATATTTATATCTATTTATTGCTCATCGCTTGCTTATGCAGCTACACGTCTCTCTTGCACGCCCGTGAGACAATAAGTTTCAATCAAGGCTGGCTATTCAAAAAAGGCCCTTTTTCAAGTGAACCGGCAAAGGTTGTCTCCCAATGGAATTCCAAATGGGAGGAAGTGGAAATTCCCCACACCTGGAATGCTAAAGATATGCAGGTAAAAGTGAACTCCTTTTACGAAGGAACAGGATACTATAAAAAGAACTATTATGCGGACAAGAGTTTGCAGGGCAAACGAGTATTCTTACGATTTGAAGGAGTAGGAACCTGTACCGAAGTTTATGTAAACGGAAAACTGGTAGGTACACACAAAGGTGCGTATTCCGCTTTCGCCACAGAGATAGGAACAGCTCTAAAATATGGTGAAGATAACGAGATTCTTGTAAAAACTGATAATACGGCCCGCCCGGATGTTATCCCGGTCAATCACAGTCTTTTTGGAGTATATGGAGGCATGTATCGCCCCGTGTGGCTGATCGTTACGGAACAAAGTAACATAACAGTTATGGATTGTGCTTCGCCCGGTGTCTATATCACACAAAAAAATGTATCGCATCAATCGGCAGATATTACCGTAAAAGTGAAACTGGACAATGGTAGTCTGAAACCGGAATCTTTGGTACTTCAAAATACAATTTACACACAGGAGGGAAAGAAAGTAGCTTCTGACGATCAAGCCATTGAGCTTACTCCGCAAGGAACTCAAAGTTATTGCACTACTTTTAAACTCAAGAAACCTCATTTATGGCAAGGACGCAAAGACCCTTATTTATACAAAGTTGTTTCCCGTCTGTTGGCCGATGGTAAAGTGATTGATGAAGTGACCCAGCCATTGGGAGTACGCAAATACGAGATCATAGCCGGCAAAGGTTTCTATCTGAACGGAGAGAAATATCCGATGTATGGAGTGACAAGACATCAGGACTGGTGGGGCCTGGGAAGTGCTCTTAAAAATGAGCAACACGATTTTGACCTGGCTACTATCATGGATGTAGGAGCTACAACTGTTCGTTTTGCCCACTACCAACAATCCGATTATCTTTATTCCCGTTGTGATAGTCTTGGATTGATTATCTGGGCCGAAATACCTTTCGTTAATCGTGTAACCGGCTATGAAGCAGAAAACGCACAGACGCAATTGCGCGAACTGATCAGGCAGAGTTTCAACCATCCTTCCATTTACGTATGGGGACTCCATAATGAAGTATACCAACCACATGAATATACGGCTTCATTAACACAAGCCTTACATGATTTGGCTAAAACGGAAGATCCCGACAGGTATACAGTCTCAGTAAACGGATATGGACATGCAGAACATCCTGTAAACCAAAATGCCGACATACAGGGGATGAACCGTTATTTCGGCTGGTACGAAAAAAAGGTTCAGGATATTAAGCCCTGGATAGAAAATATGGAAAAAGAGTATCCCTGGCAAAAGCTAATGCTTACGGAATACGGAGCAGATGCCAATATTGAGCACCAAACCGAATATTTAGGGGATGCCCTGAACTGGACCAAACCCTTCTATCCGGAAACCTTCCAGACAAAAACACACGAATATCAATGGAGCGTAATAGCCGAACATCCATCTATCATTGCTTCTTACCTTTGGAATACGTTTGATTTCGCTGTCCCGATGTGGGGACGCGGCGGAGTACCTGCACGCAATTTAAAAGGACTGGTTACTTTTGACCGGAAAATAAAAAAAGATTCTTACTTTTGGTACAAAGCTAATTGGAGTAAAGATCCGGTGCTGTATCTTACACAACGCAGAAACACCGAACGAGAGAAAAAAGTAACTTCCGTCACTATATATTCCAATATAGGTACTCCGAAAGTATATCTTAACGGTCAAGAGTTGAATGGCATACGAAAAGGATATACAGACGTACATTACGTCTTTGATGAAGTGACCTTGAATAATGGTAAAAATACATTAACAGCTATCGTCCGGTATAAAGGCAAAGAATACAAAGACGAAATTGAATGGAACTATACCGGTGAGAAAAAACGGGAAGCAGACTCCTATGTCAACAAAAGTGTACATGCCGGCTGGTAATACACAAAGTATCAAACTTGTTTTGCCACATTTTTAAACTATAAATTATATATCATGAAAGGATTAAAGTTTTTATTATTGGGTGTCTGTGTAGCTTTTGCCGCATGCTCTGCCCAGTCACCATCCGTACAAGTATCGGACAAAGGAACCCACTGGAGCTGGGATAAAGGAACAATTGTAGTGGAGACTCCGGAACGCCCCGCAGGACAGACCAGTGTAATCGGGCTGACTACTCCGAAAATGGATGTCGTTCGCGTTGGTTTTGTAGGATTGGGCATGCGTGGCCCTGGTGCAGTAGAGCGTTTCACACACATTCCGGGTACACAGATTGTAGCCCTTTGTGATTACGAACAGGAACGTGCTGAAAAATGTCAGCAATATCTGAAAAAAGCTTCTATGCCTAAAGCGGCTGTTTACTCGGGTGAAAAAGGATACGAAGAGTTGTGTAAACGTGACGATATAGACCTGGTTTATATTGCTACCGACTGGTTACACCACTTCCCTGTTGCTATCTGTGCTATGGAAAACGGTAAAAATGTAGCCATTGAAGTTCCTTCGGCTATGAATCTGGAAGAGTGCTGGGCATTGATTGACATGTCAGAAAAGACACGCAAGCACTGCATGATTCTGGAAAACTGCTGTTATGACTGGTTTGAAATGAATACATTGAATATGGCTCAACAAGGAGTATTCGGAGAAGTTCTCCGCGCCCAGGGTGCTTATATTCATAATCTGGAGCCATTCTGGGATCATTATTGGAAGAACGGAGAAGCTGATAAGTTAGGCTGGCGTCTGGATTATAATATGAAACACCGGGGTGATGTATACGCTACTCATGGCCTTGGCCCTGTAGCCCAGGCACTGGATATACACCGTGGAGACCGTATGAAAACACTGGTTGCCATGGATACCAAATCGGCAGTAGGCAAAGCACTGGTAGAAGAAAGAACTGGTGAGACCTGCAACAACTTCCGCAATGGTGACCACACTACAACACTCATCCGTACAGAGAATGGAAAAGTGATCGAAATACAGCACAATGTAATGACTCCGCAACCTTACAACCGTTTATATCAGCTTACGGGAACCAAAGGCTTTGCTAATAAATACCCGGTACAGGGTTATGCACTGGATGCCAAGCAAATGAGTGCTTCGGGAGTAGAACCCAAAGTGGACGATCTTAGTTCTCATAGCTTCCTGCCCAAAGATGAGATGGGTGCTTTAGTAGAGAAATACCAGCATCCTATTCTGAAGAAATATGGCGAAATGGCTAAAGAAGTAGGTGGACATGGCGGTATGGACTTCATCATGGACAGCCGTCTGGTATACTGTCTGCAAAATGGCTTGCCACTGGATATGGACGTATATGATATGGCAGAATGGTGTTGCCTGGCAGAACTGGGAGAATTGTCTATGGACAACAATTGTGCTGCAGTGGCTTTCCCTGACTTTACCCGTGGCGAATGGAATAAAGTACAAGGTTATAAGCATGCTTATGCCAGCCCTGAAGACGAAGCCACCACTATGGAAAAGGCCAAAGCTTTCACAGAAAAACTGAAAGAGCAGGGAGCCAAAGAGTGGGCTGAAGAGAAATAAAAGGAGTTTGTAGCTTCTAATCATAAAGAGAGCCATCTTCAATCTGTCGGACAGGTTGGAGATGGCTCTTCTTTTAATCGATAAGCATTACAAATGCAAAGATACACTAAGTATATTCTACCGTAGATTATTCAGTAACCCGCTACAGGCATCTTCAAGCACATCAATCACATACTCAAAACCTTCAGCACCTCCATAATACGGATCGGGAACGTGATCGGCAGGAATACGGGTACAATATTCCGTCATGCGATGAATTTTCTTCTGCTCTTCCGGCCCCGGGGCACGCTCTTTCAAATCATCAATGTTCCGGTCGTCCATTCCGATAATAAGATCGAAATCATAAAAATCTTCAGTACGTACCGGACGGGAACGGTGAACCAGATTGTAACCACGACGGGCAGCATGAGCACGCATCCGGCTATCCGGCAACTCTCCCTGATGATAAGATAAAATGCCGGCAGAGTCTATCACAAACTCCTTTTCCAGACCAGCTTCTTTCAGAAGATGCAACATCACCCCTTCGGCTGTAGAGGAACGGCATATATTACCGAGGCAAACAAACAATATTTTCTTCATAAATTCAGCAAGTTTAGTTGATTAAGAGACAAGGGAACAAGGAGCTGCGTTCTATTTTTATGATGCACCATACTCCCGCACTACAATGAGTTCAAAATCTCATTCGCCCTATTTACAGTTACAGCAGCAGGTGTCTCCGGGAAATCAGTCAGTCGGAAAGCAGCCAACATCTTCTCTATCTTTTTCCAGCCTGCTTTGTTACCTTTCTCCAAAAACTCTTTACGCAGTAAAGTTATCTTTTCATGTGCCTGAATCCCTTCAATCAGCTTTTCGAACCGGATAGAACTACGCGCACCGGGATATACCAGATACGTATCCCCTCCTGCCCAGGTACGGAAACGAGAGTCGAGCAAGGGTTCGAGCGGCCAGCTATTGTATGCCCAGCGCAGATAACCATTCAAATGTTTCTGTGCTGAATAGAAACTCATCCAAGCAGCCTCGGCCGGATCAGAAAAGGTAAATGTATTGGGATAAGCCTCAGCACAAGAGGTATAATAAGTGGTCGGTTTATTCTCCGAAGCGCGGCGCATACGCACATCGACCGGAAACTCCTGTCCGATACTGATGCAGTAATCATAAAGAGCCGGTTCAATCTCTGCATGATAATTACCTGCCAAAGATACTTTGAACTCCGGATCGGCTTTGCGAATCACTGCCAATGTCTTTTGCATCACTTCCATCGGACGTTCATCCATAGCAATCGTGCAAATATCAAACCAACCTTTTTCCCGTAAATGCTTCGAAAAGGAGGATAACATAGCCACCCACATTTCTTCGTACTCTTTTTCTCCGGGAGCTGTCTTCACCGCTTGCAACGTATTGGAAGCCTGGTCAAAATATTGAAATGAGAGTTCCCAAGGTACCATTGAATAACAATTTATCTGCCGGTTGATACCCGTACTCATCATAAACTCTACCCAACGGTCGAACACTGTATAATCAAAGCTCCAGGTACCATCCGCTTTTTTCATCCAAGTCACCATTGTTTCAAAGAAATCTTCTGTCTGTCCGTTCCAGGGTTTGTGCATTATACTGGCAGTAATAATCTTCTGGCCGGCATCTGCCAACATCTTCATCAACGGCCGCATGGCATCCAGATGTTCCTGACTCCAAAGCGGTACCTGATAATAACGAGCCACAGCAAACGGATTTTGCCAAAGATCGAGATGGTAAGCCCACTGGGAAGGAACAGGCAATACCCGGTTGGCCACCTGAATTTCTAACCGAAGCTTACCCAACAATTGTTCACCATCTTTAATCAGTAAATCTCCTTTATAAACTCCGGGAGCTACCGATTGCGGTATCTGACATTTTACCCAAACAGGTTGTGTAGTCATTGGCAGAAGTTGCATATCCTGTATGATATGATCTATTGGATCTGCCACCAACAAAGAATCAAATAAAGAATGATCGGGACGATATCCGCAACCACCTTTCTTATCCTTATTCAGTTCATCCGTCATTACATAACGGACAAAGCCAAGGTTGCAGGCATCAGCAGGAATCAGGTCACCTTTGTTATTCTTCAAATCAGTGAGGCTGCAATTCAACTCTTTTACCTCGCTACCTGTCCATACAACGGCCTGCGCATTTACTCTTTCGCCACGCCAGGCACGTAACCGAAGAGTGTTTTGCTGTTTTAACCCCGGCACAACATGTTTTGCATAACGTACATCTGTGGTTCCCCAGGAAGTATGCGGAGATTTAACCGCAACCCATTCCTGCGCCGAGGGCTGCACCGGGTCCGGCAACTCTATATAAGAGTTCACCGGGTAAGGAGCTTGCCCGGTCGGCACTCCACACTGGGTTGTTCCTTGCTGAGCAAAGGAGATTCCTGTACCCAACATACAAGAAAATAAAAATACCGTAATTCGCTTCATAGTTTCTATTCTAAGGGTAAATAAATATATAAATCTACATAGGATCGACGTCGTAGTACACGATTAATGATTTGAAACGCTCATCTTCAATCATTTCCCGCTGTACTTGCAGGAGCAACTCCCGCGCACGGCTCATAGGAGCATTATACTCTATCTTAACAACGATCTTCTTTATAAAAAAAGTCTGAATACGCCCCACCGGAGGTTTATCCGGGCCTAACACCCGTGCCCCGAATACCGAACGTAATTTCCCTGCCATTACATCAGCAGTTTGTTCCAACATTGCTTCATTCCTGTTTTTCAGGTATACATAGACCAACCGGTAATAAGGAGGATAATGAAACATCTGTCTTTCGGCAAGCTGCCCGTTTACCATTTGTTCATAATCATTTGCCATCACCTGTGAGATAATAGGATGATCTATACTTTTAGTCTGCAATACGACACGGCCTTGCTTATTTCTTCTTCCGGCACGTCCGGACACTTGCGCCATCAACTGAAAAGCCCGTTCATAGGAACGAAAATCCGGATAATTCAACATAGTATCGGCATTCAGAATTCCCACCACACTGACATGATCAAAATCCAATCCCTTAGACACCATCTGTGTACCGATAAGAATATCCGTTTTTCCCTGTTCAAAGTCGGCAATAATCTTTTCATAAGCAGAACGGGTACGAGTGGTATCCAAATCCATACGCGCCACAGCTGCCTGGGGAAAAGCTATTTTTATATCATCTTCTATCTTCTCCGTACCAAATCCTCTATTGACCAGCTCTGTTCCATCACAGGCAGGACAGGAACGGGGCAACTGATAAGTATACCCACAATAATGGCAAGTCAGCTGATTGATACCTTTATGATAAGTCAGACTGACATCACAATTCTTACACTTAGGTACCCAGCCACAAGTGCGGCATTCAATCATCGGAGCAAACCCACGACGGTTCTGAAACAGAATAACCTGCTCTTTTTGCTCCAGTGCCTCACGTATGTATTGAAGAAGCAACGGAGAGAATTGTCCTACCATCCGCTTCTTACGATGCAATTCCTTTATATCAACGGGAATAATCTCCGGTAACCTGATTTCTTTATATCGCTCTTTCAACTCAACCAAACCGTATTTGCCGGTAGTAGCATTATACCAGGTTTCCACTGAAGGAGTAGCAGTACCCAATAAAACTTTCGCACCATACAAAGAAGACAAGACAATTGCCGCATTACGGGCATGGTAACGAGGTGCAGGGTCTTGCTGTTTATAGGTATTCTCATGTTCTTCATCCACTATCACCAACCCGAGGTTGCGAAATGGAAGAAAAACCGAAGAACGTACTCCCAATATTATATCATATCCTTCAGTACCCAATTGCTTTTGCCAGATTTCCACACGTTCCGCATCCGGAAACTTTGAATGGTAAATCCCCAAACGAGCTCCAAATACCCGTTTCAAGCGTTCGGTAATCTGAGTAGTAAGTGCTATTTCCGGCAACAGATACAGTACCTGTTTCCCCTGTCGGATCATTTCATTAATCAAATGAATATATACTTCTGTCTTTCCACTGGAAGTAACACCATGCAGCAAACAGACATTCTTATCCCGAAACCGCTCTGTTATCTCATCATATGCACGCTGTTGGTGTTCATTCAACGGATTGAGAGATACCACATCGTTGACCTGAACATTCAAACGCCCGATTTCATAAGGGTAGACCTCAAAGATCTTCTTCTCCACCAATCCATTCAGCACAGCGGGAGAAACACCGGAACGTTCCAGCAATTCTTTCTTAGATACCTCTCTCACAGGAGCATTACCTAAGACTCCCGAAAGCTCTACATATTTCATCAACAAGGCCAACTGCTTGGGCGCCCGGGAGAGAATGTCAAACAGAATATGCAGACGTCTTTCATCGGGAACACCTGCCAGACGAACACGAACCTCGATTTTGGGTTTATAGGTTCGTCGAAGTTCCTCCTTCACAAAAAGAGCCTCTTTATCAAGCAAAGATTTAATAACAGTAAGAATGTTTTTAATACCACTCTCCTTCTCCAGCTTGGTGACGCATTGCTCCGGTTCTTTAGACAATAAATCAAGAATGAGTTGCTCTTTCTCAGACAAACGTCCTTCCGCCTCAAAATCCGGATTATACTCTACAATTGTCTCGCTCTCGAGTTTAAGCCCTGAGGGCAGAGCAGCTTTGTAAACATCTCCCTGCGTACAGAGATAGTAATCCGCCAACCACTCCCAGAATTTAAACTGCACCGGCAGTAAAACAGGATCAGTATCAAGTATAGCAGATATTTCTTTTACTTCATACTCAACAGGGGCATAAAAATGTACATTACAAACAATAGCCGTATAAAACTTCTTCCGTCCGAAAGGAACCACAACCCGACACCCCGGCTGAATATTTTCCGCACCCTCATCGGGGAGAGAATACGTAAAGCTCCGGGGAAGCGGCAGTGGCAATATGACATCAACATATTTTTTCATTACGAGGACAAAGATAATGCAAACCGGGAGCAGAATAAAATGAACCCGTTCCTTTTTTATGCCAAGATGCAGTTTATCTCCGCTTTGGAGCAGAGATACAAAGCAGAGAAACGTATGAAAAGTGAGTTAAAGGGCTCAATTGACTACTTTAAACAAAAACGCGGATTAACGCAAATTTACACAGATTAAACATACTATCTGCGTAAATTTGCGTTAATCCGCGTTATATAATAATAGCTATTTTAGAAAAGGTAAGCAGCAGAAATCTGCCAGGTCTTGGTTTTATAACTATCTGCTTTAAAGACACTATCAAAACCATCTTTCCATGTTACATCACCTGATTTTCCTAAAGGAATGTTATAGTTAAAACCTATCTGCAAATGCTTAACTAACTTCAAGCCGGCACCTACATTGACACCTACCATTGCACGTCTCTTGTCATAACCATTTTCATTGCCTTTGAAATCAAAATAAAAATCAGGACCTGCAGCGAGATAAATTCCCAGCAAACTTCCCAAACCTATATTATACTTCAGATTCACAGGAATATCCAATCCATATTGCTTTACAGCGTCGTTATCAGCCTTAATACCTTTCTGAGAGAACAACAGCGAACCATCGATTCCCAGTCCTACAACAGGAATTGTAAATTCAGCCATCGGGCCGATAAAGAAACCTGCCATATTATCTGATTTCAGAAGTTTATCATCAAAAGTCACTTTCGCAACATTCACACCACCTTTAACACCCCACTTAAGTTGTGCCTGAGCAGGCATAGCCATACCTATACATACAGCTACCAATAATACACTTATAATTCTTTTCATAATCAAATTGTGTTTAAAATTCGGGACAAAGATATGTATTTAAAATTAAAAAACACAAATTAGGACTATTTTGTTCACCGTCTTTGTCTACGAACTGAAGCTTTAGGAGCAGCCGCCTCACGTTTAGAGCCTTGACGAGCGCTGGAAGTACTCGTTGTTTTTTCACGCCCTTTCTTTTTTGAATTCGTTTTTACAGTTTCCTCAGGTTGAACAGCAGCTTCCTGTCCCACCGCTGTCTCTTCGGCAGCCGCTTTTGCAGTTTTCTTTGCAGAAACTTTTTCTTTGATAGCTGGTTTGGCAACTGTAGAAAGTGTATCCGATCCATACAAATGTTTCTCAAAGCTAACCAGTTCTGTTTCTATCCTCTTCTGCTCCTTCATCATTGCACTATCGGTCTTACAATATTCGGCCAAAGGACGATTCTGTAAATTGGTAGTTTTATAGATCTCCCCGTTATATTGACGGGTAACAAAGAAATCATCCATACTACGGTTGGCCACATTATTAAAGTTGCTGGCCATCACCATAGCTCCATTTAAATAAGGAGCAATATCTTTATAGTTCACCCAAAACATAGGTAATTTTACCCGTTCCGAACTAAAATCTTCTGAGCGATGATATACCGGACAAAGAGCTGTTATCACCGAACCGTAAGTAGAAGAACGTTGGTCAAAATACCACACTTCCTTCACAAAATAACTCAATATATCACCAGAAGGTATATCACTGTTTTCTATAACCAATACGCTATCACGACGATCTTTCAGCTTTCTCTGTTCGTAATAGATACTGAAACGGTCAAGCACATCCTTGAACTTGATCTCATTATCAGCCGTCAATCGCTCTGTGCCATCCAACGTATACTCATACGCCGGAATCTTCTTTTGCCCCAACAATTTAAAAATCAACGAGAAAAGATTCATTCTGTCTCCCATTGGTTCTACCGGATAATAAAGTGCTCCGTTCTCTTCTTTCGTCATATCCAATGTACGATAAATCTCACGTGTCCATACCACATCTTGCGGAAGTGATTTGGAACCAGGATATCTGGTCTGAGCACGGACAGAGAGTTCGTTGGCACTCTTATTCTCTTCCTGAGCAGCGCGGGCCTTCGGTTGTGCCCATGTGGGAAGTATCCCTAACAACATGGTAACTCCAACAGCTATAATAATTTTACGTTTCATCATTCGTAACTCGTAATTTGTAATTCGTTATTAATTCACTATCACTTCCAGTGTCGTTGGCAATGAACGTTCTACACCATCCGGCCCTTTAGCACGTACCCGTGAGATATAAAAGCGTTTTCCACGTGACAAACGACGGAACATCTCTTTCTGCCGGGACGAGAAACTGGCACCGGATGAAACTTCCGGTACAGCATTACCCATATTATCAAAGAAAGTAGTTTCGAAGCCTAATACCTGGAAATTAATATTCAGCAGTCCATCATCAATGGCAGCAATAATACCGTCCGTATTCATCAACACAGCTTTTGGCAAACCACTTCCGCCGCGATAACGTTTCATATTACCATTGGCATCCTTATACTCTATAAACGGAGAAGGATCGGGCAATTGGCGCACCCGGTACGAATAATCGCCCATAACCTGTGTACGTCCATCTACTGTTGCCGTAACACGTATCACAGCTTCTTTTCCGATAGCTGTAGGACGTGCCACATAGCCACCGCCTACCCGTTGCAGTGTTCCATTTCCATTTGCAATACTTGCCTGTACCTGTCCGCTGGGAACCCCCGGTACGGAAATACTGATCGGGTTGTCATATCCGGCATACAACACATTCATCAAAGTAGCAGAAACAGTAGCAGAAGGCTCTACCACATGATATTTCTGAGAGAAATCACGACGCAATATATCGCCATTCCCCCGGTTTAATTCCATATATCCCTGAAGAGTAAACTCACCGGTAGTATTACAAACCGTCTCATAAAATCCATGAGCGTCTTCGGGCAATTGCTTATCACCAATGTAGATAGTAGGACGTTGGGTAGAGTCTACTGCCGCCAGAATAATCTGTGCACTCAATTTACCACCACGCACCACATTCTGCGAACTGGGAATGACGTAAGCATTAATCTGATTCACACGCACATCATGTACATCAATGTCTTTTGTCAATGTATGTAATACTTCACCTTCGGCATAACGTATATCGCTCTGCAGTTTTGTAAGCAGAGTAACTGCAGCAGCTACTGGAGTACCTTCAAAAAGACGGGGAATGTTCAGCGTAAGGTTATCGCTGATGATTTTCTTCTGTACCGGATCTTCTATCTGTGCCAGAATTTCGGTTTTATATTTACTGATCCACGAAGCCAATTCTTTTCCTTTGCCCGTACGGGGGGAAAACATCACATAAGAAGCTGCTTCCAGGTCTTCCTGGCTTGATTCATTAATCTTCGCTTTCAGGTCTCCCACGAAAACATAGAGTGAGTCGGACATCCGCTTTACATGCATTGCTTTATCATACCACGGTCCCACCTTTTCAGGATTTTTCTCCATAGACTCCGCCAATGCATTGTACAGCGAACGGTTCTGTTCGGAGGAATTGGATGTAGTACGCGTCAGGCTTTCATCCACAAGGGTAAAGCCACGCAACACATCCGAGGAGACGTTGAGTGCCAGCAATGCCATAAGAACGATATACATAAGGTTTATCATCTTTTGGCGCGGTGTCTGTGATCCAAAGCTCATAATTGTTCTTTTTTATTTTGAAGTCATAGCCTGCAACATACGGGCATACACTTCGTTGAGTTCTTCAATCTGACGGGCCATTCTGCGAGTTTGTTCATGTACCTGGTCAATGGTTCCTATTTGTGTACTTACACTACGCAACTGCATTTCGTAAATAGCATTGATACCTGCAAGGTTTTTGCTCAACAGATTCATTTGTTCCGTATCCTGAGAAATAGTCTGTGCCTGTTCCGTACAACGGGAAAGCATTTCAGTCATCGCCTTCAACTGCTCCAGATAAGCAGCAGTAGCTTCTTCCATCTCCGGAGTAACAGGTGCATTATTCACCGGATCAGCAACAGACTGCACGGATGGCACCGGAGCACCTGCCTGTACAGGCCCACCACCTTGTACCACTACTATCGAAGGACTTCCGCCGGCTGTAGCTACATTCCCTCCGAGCATAGCACCTGTATTCACCGGCGTTGCTCCCTGCTGAGACATAGCATCACCTGCAACCACAGTCCCAGCGGGTATAGCACCCACTACCATTGAATCTCCTGTCTCCTCTTTCCGCTTTACCCCCGAAAGATCGAAAGCAGAAAGGAAGAATATCAATACCTCAGTACCCATCCCGGCAAACAACATAAAGTTGGCCCCCGGCAAATGAGTTAATTTAAAGAGCGTGCCCATGATTACTACCGATGCTCCCCAGTTATAAGCGTAGTTCATGATTGTCTGTCCCTTAGGAGTAGACATAAAATCCTGTATTTTCTGCCGCAGACTTCTCTTATTATCTCTATTTGCCATAATTATCTTCCTTTCTTATTATAACCAACCTGTGTACGTACGCATCGGAAACCGATATAGGAACGCTGTTCGTTTTGATATTCTGAAGTTCGGGCATCCGAACGGATAAATGCATTGACATCTTTCCATGAACCACCACGAACCACTTTCTTCTTCATCCTGTAGGGATCTTCTATAGCAGCATTGTACCGCAAATCCGGATTGACATCGCTCATTGACATCACGCCCGACTCTGTATATACTGTCGATGTCCATTCAGAGACATTACCTGCCATATCATAAAGTCCGTTCACATTGGGTGAATATGCTCCTACCCGGGTAGTAATCAGGTTACCGTCTTTCGTATAGTCTCCCTTACCAGGTTTATAGTTAGCTTTGTAGCATCCCTTCTCATCTTTCGTCTCTTCGTCAGACCACGGGTATTTATTGCCATCACGTCCGCGTGCTGCAAATTCCCATTCGGCCTCTGTCGGGAGGCGATAACGCTGTATGAACCGGGCTTGTCCCTTGAGTCCGGCAAGCAAATAATTGGTACGCCACACACAGAAAGCATTTGCCTGTTCCCAGCTGATACCCACAATCGGATTGTCATTATAACTTGGATGATTGAAATACAAACGCATATATGACTCATGGTTCGCATTCGGGAAGTCATTTACCCAGCACGTTGTATCGGGATAGATATTAATGATGTAACTGTTCAGAAAATCCCATTCGCTGGAGAGCGGACGCGTAATCGTACGATTCACAATACGACCGTCATCATCAATGTAAGCCGTATCCTTAGAAATCATAATCACCTCATCCGGATTGGCAGGAATATCTGTATTCTTATTGCGTTCCGTAGGATTCAAACGGTTACGGCGCTTAGCAGCCTCCACATAGTCATAAACTTCATAGTAATAGTTCATTTGTGAAGCATCCAGCATCATCGTCCCATCCACCGGATGTTTCCTATAAACGCTCTGGATAGCCATCTGCTCATCTTCTGTGGCTTTTCTCCATGGAATAGGTTTCGACCAGTTAAGATAAGGTTTGATAGGATTACCTTCCCGGTCTTCCTCTATTTTATAAAGTTCATTGCCTCCGTATGCCGGATCAGCAAGACGTTCACGAATAATAGAATCGCGCACCCAATATACAAACTGTTTGTATTTGGCCACGGAAACCTCCGTCTCATCCATCCAGAAAGACTCCACCGATATTTCTTTTGTCGGTACGGGAGCCCCCCAAAGCGAATCCTGTTCTTCGGGGCCCATCTTCAGAGAACCTCGTTTTATCAGCACCATGCCATAAGGGGCGGGTTCGTTCCATGCCGTAGTACTGACACCTGTCACCTCTCCGCCAGGTGCGCCGGAGCCTCCTCCTACCATGCGTCCCATACACGAAGAAAGCAAAGCGACCAGCAACGTCACTGCTATACAGTTTTTACTTCTCATTCTTTTCTTCACAATTATAAGATTCGTATACTCTTATGTTTATTCTTACTTTTCTTAAATAAATTGATATCCATCGCATAACTTACTACCAGATCATGGCTCCCGTTTCCGATCCCAATCTTCGATGTATAAGCCTCGTAAGCATATCCTACTGTTACTCCACGAATCGTAGCTCCCAGACTGATTGTAACAGAAACTCCCGGCGAATAGGTGAGTCCACCAACAAATACTCTTTCGTTAAAAGTGTACAATACACGACCTGTCATATCGAGTCTTACCGAAGTTAAATTACTCTGTAATAAGAGCGATGGTTGTATGGAAACTAACGGATTACGAGTCTGAATATTGTATCCTCCCGTGAAATAAAGCATTGGATCAACCTTAAATTCATTGGTCGTACCGCTCTCTTGTGTCCCGAATTCTACGGTTGGTGAGGTTAAATGTTGCCCAGAAAAACCGACATAAAATTTCGGATGCGAATAAAATCCACCTATCCCCAAATCAAGCCCCATACCACTTTGTTGCTGGGTAGGAAAAGCCGGATCATCCTGTTGGTCCTCTCCGAGATAAATATTTGCAGGATCAAAAGAGACATTGATAAAGCCCACCTGTAAACCAATGCCCAACCTTCCTTTCCGTATCTGGTGCTTATAAGAATACTGCAACCAGACACGTTGATTTCTAAAGAGTCCGATACCCTCATTGAAAAAACCCGCTCCTACTCCATGCTTTTTATTGAACAGCGAAAAAGGCATGTCAGCTCCAAAATACATACTACGCGGAGCATGGGTGAAGTTCATCATTTGCATAGAATATGTACCGGAAATATTGAGTTTATCAGTCTGTCCTGCCCACGCAGGGTTATAAAAGCCCTTCAAATCCCAGTATTGAGTGAAGTGCACATCAAACTGCGCCTTGACTTTCAAAGAAGAGAACAAAGCCAAGGTAGTAAGGATACATATAAAAAGAAACCGATTCATCAGTATAAAGAACTGAGAAACTGAAAAAAAATTGTGCGGAAGGAGTAAATCAACTATTTTTCTGTTAATCAGATTTTCAGAAAACACGAAATTCGCATATCAAACCAATGAATGGGCAACAAAACAACCGGATTTTGTTAAATAAGAAACAACAAGAGAGCTAAAATCCTGCGTAAATCATGAAGTGCTGAAGTATAAAGAGACTTTACCGTATTAACGGAAATAGCCAGTTTGTCTGCCACCTCCTGATTAGTACTATTATGGTATAATTTCATCTCTACCACTCTGCGTTTTTGGGGTGATAGTTCCCGAATGGCTTGTTGAACATCATCCAATCGTTTTTCTTTAAGTATTTTTATTTCTTTATCGCTGGAATCATCAATTACATGATTAACATAATCCTCTACATTTTCATGATAATGCTGCGACTTCAATATATTCAGCAAGTGATTTTTTGCAATGGTAAAAAGAAAGTTTCTGAAAGGTGTGTTTTTATCTTTAGTACACCTTTTGTCCCAGATCCTAAAAAAGATATCCTGCAAAGCATCCTCCGCCAACTCTGCAGAATGCAGATAATGATAACACAGCACATAAACAGCCCGCCCATACTTTTTGTACAGGTGTGTAAACGCAAGCTGACTATCATGTTCTTGCATTTGTTTTACTAAATAGTAATCATCGGGCAACATTTATGAATCTGTATTATAACTAAGAAAGAGTCACCGGAAAGACAATATCCTCCCGGTAAATCCTTCAATGTCACTGTCTTTTATAAAATTCCAATGTCTTTATTTCCTAATCTATTAAAGATTAGAAGATAGTTGCGAGGCAAATAAAACATATTAGTGCTCTCCACATATACCACAACGGAACCCACATGGAAGGGTTTTCCATTGAAAGTACCCACAGACTTATTCGCCTGAACAGACAAAGTATTCTTTCCTTTCTTCACTGTTAAAACAGGAAAATGGGGATCTGTTTTATCAATACTCCATTTACAATCTGCAAAGACATCCGTATGTTTACTGAATAACTCGCGGGACAGCGCAGGCAAACTTTTATCAAAGCCGGAAACATCAGTCAGATAACGGTTAATCTCTATATTGGTATTAAGTCCCATAGGCACATCCCCCTTGGGATGGTAGCAAGCCAATATAACATCTTCCCCGGTATGCATTCCGGAAGTAAAACCAATGTAGTTATGTCGGTTGAGTATATTGCTCAATGCTCCGACAAGAGTCTGTTCGTCACTGGCTTTCATATAGTCCTGAGGTATTTGTTTCTGAACCGACACAAGCATGGCTACTTCATCATCGGTGATATCGATATTTGTATATCTCTTAACAATACCTTTGTAATCCTGAGATTGAGCTTTCTTAAGCAAATCACCCAAATGGCGGACACTGGCACGAACCGCGGATAAAGAATGAAACAAGGTATCAATGCTTGCTCTTGTACAATCATTCAAATCATATCTTCCGATAGAGAAACCACTATTGCCATGATCGGATAATATAACTACTGTAGTATTCCCATCTTGTTTAGCAAAGGTAATTGCAGAATGAATGGCCCGGTCGAAATCAAGATATTCGGTGATACACGCTGCCGGATCATGGGCATGGGCAGCCCAATCTACTTTACTCCCCTCCACCATCAAAAAGAATCCATTGGGATTCTGAGACAACAGTTCAATCGCTTTTTCTGTCATTTCATGCAAAGACGGTATTCGTGTCGTATCCGTATCAAGCACATACGGTAAGTCCATGTCTTCCCAAAGTGCCCATACTTTGCCTTCTTTATGCCTGCGGAATCCTTGCAAATCATTACACAAATAAGTCGTATTGGTACTCTGAAGATGTGTTTTCATGTCATCAGTTATCAATGAATTTCCTCCTCCGAACATAACATCCAGATTCTGATAAATCATTTGTGAACCAAGCTCGGCATAATTACTACGACGAGGCCCATGGGTAGAACAAGCAGCCGGAGTAGCATGTGGAAATTCCACAGTGACTACCAAACCGACAGACCTGCTTTTCAATATTTTTGCAGCCTCCAGAACGGTTGCCAAAGGTTGGTATGCCATTGTAGAATCAACCTCCAACAAATCATTAACACCATCTGCCGGCGGATAAACAGATATATTCCCCGATTGTTGAGGCATCCCTGTCATATAGGCACTCATTGCCGGAGCCGAATCAACAATAGGAGCATTTGACGAATACGTCTTTACTAAACCACATAGCCAGGGGTCAATATATAGATTACTGCCACCAAGCTGATTATAAATCTGATACCAGCGGGCAGCCGATAATATATCAACCGAAGTACCATCAGTAAGCATCACAATGAGATTCTTTGTCGGTCTCACGACAGAACGATAATGTGCAACACCATCGTCCTGTCCCATTACCAGCATTCCATTCAATGCCAGAACAAAATACAGAAGAAATCGCTTCCGTAGACTCAGTTTTAAATAATAAGACATCTTATAGACCTAAATTTATAATTAAATCACATATCATTCTTTTACAAATCGCAATACTTTCTGATGGATAGCAGTTACCAGTGCTATATAGAATCCCGCCGGCAAAGCGGTACCAATATGTACACCCTTTTCACCAAAATTCTTTATCAGAACCACTCTCCCTGTCCTGTCATAAACATGACAAGATGTTCCTACAGGTACTTTATCCGAATCCGCGACTAGCCAGCCATCAACATAACTCAACAGACAACCATTCTCTTTTATAGTAGAGATGCCCACATTTTTACCACATTCGATCGCTCCAATGGTACTACTTCCCAAAGCGGAACGTGCAGTTCCTATCTGGTCATACAATAAAAAATTTTGAAGATCTCCATCATTATCCAGATCAATATGAAGCGATTCTTCACTCAATTGTCCGGTTGATAAAATATTAATAGAGTTTCCGGCAAACTCAGGATTTTTAATGCGGACATATGCACTATACGGCATCTGCTCCAGCTGAGCAGTAAACACCCCTTCGCTGACATCTCCTTCAAACAGGAGGTTAATAGCATTCAGACCATCGGATGGGGTGTAAGCCAGAATATCTGTAGCTCCAGATTTTATATTATTACTTTCGGGTGACGTATATACATTGTATTGAGACGTAAGTAGCATTGCGTCGGCCGAGAAATAAATATCTCCACCTGTTGTTGCCGTAGAAAAATTACCAGCAATAACATTGTTATACAGATTCACATTACCTTTCCGGATATAAACAGCCGCACCATAGAAATTCGCTCCCAAACCACCATCCGGCTTTAAACACTCATTATAATTACCGGTAATCGTATTGTTTACAAGCGAAACGGTTGCACCGGAAGCTGCATATATGTAAATGCCGCCTCCCATGATAGAATTCATAATACCGCTTGTCACACGACAGGAATTATTGGCAAACGTATTATTTACCAAAGTTATTGTAGCAGCGGTACCAGCATCATCAAAACAGAAAGTTCCTTGTTGGGAAGCTGTATTCGTAACAAATGAGTTCGCATACATATAACCATTTGACGTACCACCCACATGTATAGCAGCACCCGATGTTGCCGTATTATCACTAAACAATGAATGCCTGATATCATACGGCCACAATGAAGAATCAATACGTATGGCACCTCCGGTTACAGCCCGGTTTGAAGTAAACCTGCAACCATCCAACAGCACTTTCCCCGTTGAATAAATACAGGCACCACAGCCACTAACATAGTTTTCTATAAAATCCGTATTGACAGCTTTCACCCCTAAACCCAATGCCTGTATAGCACCACCATTAACCGACAAGCTCTCATCGGAATAGAAATCACATATCGTAAAATTTTCAAGATGCAGAAAAGCCGGCGCAGCCGCCACTATAAAATGCCGAGAGTTGTCTTCACAAGAACCATTTTGATTATAATCTCCGGATACAACAGTCTTTCCTATAATCCGGGTAAAGTTATCGTTATATCCACCTATAAAACTGAGCGTCTGGGGCAATACTAAACATTCATCACGGGTATTACCAATATAAAACTGACCTTCGGTCACACATATGGTATCACATTGCTGCGCAATGGTTGTAGCCTTTTGCAAAGTACGTAGTGGCTTATTAAGAGAGCCATCGTTATCATCATTCCCCTGAGTAGAAACATAAATACGGGGAGTTCTGTTAACCTCCTTAAAGCTAACCGTAATTTGTACCGGGAAGTGATCCGAAGGAGTCATTCCCCGTCCAAAATCTTCGTTTATCGTTGCATACGATCCCACATTGGCTTTACGGCAGTAAATATAATCAATACGCTGAGACCCGAAAGAGAGAGCCCAATTACTATAGGTACCTTCCTGTCCTGTCGGTTCAGTAGCCGATAAAAGATAACTGTCTCTGAAGAAAGCGCCAAAGGTAGTATGCACCATTGTCTCTCCCGGAGATGAGTTGAAATCACCACAAATAAAACAAGGATAGTTCCCGGCTATCCCGAGCATTGTTTCTACATTGACACGAGCCCCCTCACGCCTGGCAATGGTGCCTGCATTGTCGAGATGCGTAGAGCAATAGTAGAATATTTCATCTGTCTGTTTATCCTGCAATTTTACCCATACCGAAACACGCCGGTAAGCGGCATCCCATGATATTACAGGTTTCTCAGGATCCTCTGAAAGAAAGAAACGTCCTTTATCCAGCAATGTATACCGGCTGGTACGCCAGGCAACTCCCACACCTTCGCCCACATCACTTAAAAGATGAGAATCACGCCCCCAATATTCCAGACCGTAATCTGGCAGAAGTGATTTCAGGTCATTGTACTGGACTTTTTTCATTTCCTGAATGCCTATAACATCGTACTCCTTACCGGTAATGATACGGGCAACATACTCTTTCCTATTCGTCCATGCCTTATCACCGGTATCCTTGTCGGAAAGTACCCGGATATTATAAGATCCCATCCGGTGAATATCTGCATGCAACGGAGCAAGTAGCAACAACAACAGACTCAATATGTAAATACATTTTTTCATATATGGTATTTTGAAAGTTATTTAGACAAACGTACCTTAATCTGCACCGGAATATGATCAGAAGGCATTAGTGCCCGACCGTAGTCCTTTACGATCGTTTTATAAGACAGGACCTCTGCTTTACGGCAGTACACATAATCTATCCGCTGGGTGGTAGGCTGATGTAACCAATTACAGTAGGTGCCTTCATAACCTTCCGGCTTCTTTTTTGAGACAATACGGCTATCTTCAAATTGCTCAGCAAACACCTCGTGAACAGCCGTTTCATGCGGTTCGGCATTCAAATCACCCACAATAAAAGCGGGAGTATCTCCGGCAACCTCCAATATCTTGCTGACATTCAGTCCGGCTCCTTTCATACGTGCCGTCTTACCCTCATTATCAAAATGCGTAGAACAGAAACAAAAAACATCACCTGTCCTTTTATCTTTGAGTTTCACATAAACCGATACACGTTTATAGGCAGCATCCCATGCAATCCCCGGCTCCCCGGGAGTCTCCGTCAAAAAGAAGTGTCCCTGTTCAAGAAGCGTATAACGGTCTTTCAAAAAAGCAACTCCTACTCCTTCCCCCTCACTGTCAGAAGCAGAGTTACGCCCCCAGGCAACTAACTCATAGTTGGGTAAAAGTGCCTCTAAATCCTGTTTCTGTCGACTACCTGCAATTTCCTGAAAACCGATAACATCGTATTTATTGTCAATAACAGTTCTTGCAATATAACCCTTACGATTGTCCCAGTCCTTTTCTCCCGTATCTTTGGAAGTCTGTATACGCAAATTGTAAGTACCCAACCGATAAGTATGCGCAGCCATGCCCATAAAGGGCATGACCAACGCAAATAACACTAATAAATGGATTCGTTTCATCTCAACACTTTATAAGTAACCCCATCTGTTTTTAGCAAATATACTCCTTTTGCCAAATCAGACAAATCAACCGTTTCCCCCTTCGTATCAAGAAGTAAAGAACCATTGATACCGAATACCCGGATATTGGTCGCCCCTTCAATGAAATAACGCCCCGGACTCAATTCTACAAGTCTCTTCATTTCTTTCGCAGTAATATTCAATCCGACTGTACCACTCACGTCAATGGCACCGATAGAAGAATTTACTTTTCTTACATAACCACGTTGGTCACGATTAAAAGCCACATCAACAGGACATTTCCATTGGGCAAAAATGCTTTGCAAATCGGTTAATGAAGCTCCAGCAGTATTGCTAACCGGCATAATAGTATAGGTACCTCCACCATTATCAGCCAGTTCGTTTGTACCGAACATATCAGCATATACATGTACATCAACAGGGGTACCGGGCTGATCGGTCGTTTTCCATACCGTATTCCAGACAGGGTCCTGATACTTTTTGGTTAAATCATAGAATGTACCTACATAATTATATCCTCCGGATATAAAATAGTTTTCAATGCCTTTGGTATAATTCTCTGTGTAGCACGTAGGATTTCGTTTATCTCCTACATCTTCAGGTCCCTCCAGTGAAATACTATTAGCAATATACAACACAGCCTCTTTCTCCATACGAATGGACGAACCATAACTGTTTGGTTTACCCAGGTCTATTTGTACACGGGTACATACATTATTAGCCAAAGTGGAAGATACAATACGAACCGTATCACCATCACTTACAGATATGCCTGCACCATTGCAATAAGCTTTATTATTGGCTATCGTAGAATTGATTATCCACATATTGCCATGCCTTATCTGAATAGCTGCCCCGTATTTTCCATCGGTGCTGTTATATTCCAGCACATTATCTGTAAGCTGACAGCGTTCGAGTACACAAAGGCTTTTACGACCACCATTCTCCGCACTTGCATTATCCACCAAAATAGCACCTCCTCTTGATTTTGCCTTATTATTCGTAAAAGCACAATCAATCAAATGTGTAAAGGAACCTACTGTAGTAAATCCCGCACCACCGTGAAAAGTAGACATATTATCTCTGAAAGTACAATTCTTCAGTACAACATTCGACAAATTGGTATAAACGGAACCGGCTCCATAGTCTCCACCCTGATAATAAGCACACCTGAATTCAATTCCCTGCACAGTAACAGTATCGGTACTGTTTATAACCAGAAGGTTTTGGATATCTCCGGCATTGGGCATTCCGTCGTTATTACGATCACCGGAGAAAATTGTTGGTGTAGCCGAAGGATAGACAGGCAGTGTAGTATCAGTGCCTTTAAGATTACCAGCATATCCACCTATCAGTTTTACTCCCTGTGTGATGCGAAAATTCTCCGCATTCGAGTTTGGAATATAACTACCACCAGCCAAATGAAAGATATCTCCCGAAGTGGCAAGTTCATTAGCCAATAACATCTGAAAATCGGAGACACATAAGGCGCCTTCCCAACTATGCCCATCTCCAGCCGTTGTCACGATATCGGGGCGTACAAACCAATCTTCAGCGAAGACTTGCGAAACAAATAAAGTACTACATGCTACAAGTAGCATTTTCATTTTTTGTGTATTCATATCACTATTATTAAAAAGTTAATATATGGTTATAAATCTAATTTATCATCCCAACCGGAATTTTGTTTGAGTGTACCGTTGGTAAGAATACGGTCATTGACCGGTATAGGATATAGATAATCCCTATCTTCACGGAATGTGCGTCCACCCGAAGGGTTATCTACAGAGCCGTGTATCAGCAAACACCCATGGGTTTCCTGAGACAGCGTAATGTCTTTTCCTATCTGCAGATACTCAGCACCGAAGACCAAAGGACGGTTCGTTTTCCAGACCACAAGATCGGTCTTCCCATCTCCGTCAAGGTCATAAAGGCCTTCACCATTGAAACTCTGCCCATGAAAGGGTTGCATCAGGGCTGCCCCTTCCTTCCAGCGCATCAAATCAGAATATCGGAACCCCTCCAGCACAAGTTCAATATCCCGTTCACGCCGGATTTCTAATATGACACCCAGTTGATCACCCGGAATAACGTTGGGATAGAGCGCCTTCATATAGGTATCGGGATGAGCATTGGCATCTCCCAAATTGAGATGAGGCATACCTACACGGTCACGCAACCTATTGACAGAAATATCAATATCGTTCTGCGTAATGGTTCCCAGTTCGGCTTTAGCCTCCGCATAATTAAGATATACCTCCCCTAAACGGAATAAGGGCATGTCGCATTCCGAACTGTTGTATACATCGTACTTGCTCTCCATAACATATTTGATAATCTGATACCCCGTAACGGATGTCTTCATCGAAAACTTCGATAGACTGGTTTCTCCCTTTCTCACATAAACACCCGGCTTAAATATCGTCTGACTCATACGAGGATCACGGTCTGTCATTTCATCGTGCAAACTAAGTGTATCGTAACAGGATATATCAGTGAAACGTGAACCGTCAATAGTAAGATACTGGTTGACAAACCGTTTGGTAAATCCCGGGCTCCCCTGTGTAAAAGATACCGTATAACTCGTAGCATTGTGGAATAAACCTAACGACGCATTGTACCGGCGAGAAAGAATGACCTCTTTCGTATCAGAATGATTGCTTGCAAAAAGAGTACGATAGGGTTCCTCACCTGCTTTATAAAGCGTATAGCCTCCTTTATTCATCAGTTCAAGCGAAGCCTCGGCACATTTCTGTAACAATTCTTCTCCACTACCAATGCCATGATATTTATGGTAGGTTCCTTCAAACAAGCATACACGTGATTTTAAGGCTAAAGCCGTCCATTTATTAACCGTATAGGTAGTGGATTCTCCGGGCAACAATCTGATAGCATTGTCCAAGTCTCCAATAATATTGCCGACAACCAACTCACGGCTATCACGAGATTTATTTAGAAGTTCGTCCTCGCTACTTCCTATAGGTTGATCATACCAAGGAACGTCTCCAAATCGCTTCACCTTATCAAAATAAAAGAAAGCTCTGAAAAAATAAGCAATGCCTTCATAATGATTACGCTCTTCCACATCATCGCATTGAGAACTATGCTGTAAAAAATAATTAATATGCCGTAACATATCCCATGTCCAATATTCATCACCACTGGTTATATTACGGGTACCCATTACTTCAGGAGGCAGATTTGTAGTGATCACTTCATCCGACAATTCTCCATACAGGTCCGAAGCGTCTGGCAATATCATATAAAACTGATCGGTATACAATTTTAGATCACTACCAGTGGCAAAGAATACTTTGGAGTTAGTAGAGTCTTTGGGATAACGGTCCAAACAATCGTCGCAAGCAGTAGAAATAAATAAGAGAGCGACTAACAGTGCAATATATGTATTTTTTATTTTCATGGCTATTTTTTTTATAATGTAATAGATACTCCAAAAGAGAAAGTCTTACTAAAATTGTAAGCTACACCCGTATTTTCATACCGTGTATCAGAAGAAGTGGCCTGTTCGGGATCTACATACTTAGAATGTTTCTTCAAAGGCGAAAAATAAAACAAGTTCTCACCCGAGAAATAAACACGTAAATCCTTTATGAAGCGTGGTAAAACAGGTATGGTATAACCGATTGTCAGATTCTTGAGCCGGAAGTAAGCTATATTCTGCAAATAACGGTCATTAGGCGAACCCAATGAATAATTGGTCTGCAATGCTTCATAGCCACGGGCGCGCGGAAAATAGGCACCAGTATTGGTTTCAGTCCATACTTCATCCATAAACTGAGTAGGAATAAAGCTACAATAAGGACGACTATACGGTCCCCAAAATGAAATCGCATTTCCTGCCGGATACCAGTCCTGATGTCCTATTCCCTGAAAGAATGCAGAAAAGTCAACCCCATTCCAGGAGGCTCCCAATTTAAAATTATAAGCATAACGCGGCAGTGTATTACCTATGATTCTCTGGTCGCCGGGATTATCAACCGTGTTAGAGCCAATACTTATTTCATTATCACCATCAAGATCAAGGTATTTCACATCACCCGCACGCAATCCGCGCTCACCTACTGAAGTTATAATCTGTTGATTCAGATAACTCTGATCAACCGGGTAATTGGCAGCTTCTTCATCGCTAACGAAAAACCCGCCTACAGAAAAGCCCCATAACTCACCTAAAGTCTGTCCCACATAGTATTTACTAAGAAGTTTGGAGGGATTATTATAACGTGTCACTTTAGTGGTGTAGTCACTCACTCCGGCCGATATGGAATAATTCAGAAGTTTACCCGCTACAGCCAACCGGTCTTGCCAAGCTACACTTAGTTCCCAACCCCGGGTACGCATATCGGCAATATTCTGACGAGGGACCTGAGCACCATAAACCGATGGTAACTGCATCCCATCGCACAACATATTTTTCGTATCACGCATGTATACATCGGCAGTTATGTTAAGCCGGTTGCCGAAGAAACCCAGGTCGATCCCCAAGTCATAGGTAGTAGCAGTCTCCCAGGTAAGGTCAGAAGCTTTCGGAGCATCTTCTACTGCTATATTGGCTTTTGATTCTCCATCAAAAGTATAATTGATTGTTCCACTGGTATCAATACTTTCTATATAAGTGTAATAATCGTCGACATTCTGATTACCCAAGCTACCTACCGACAAACGTACTTTGCAATTATCCCATACATTTTTCAAAGGTTTCCAGAATTCTTCTTCGCTGATGCGCCAGCCCAGAGAACCCGATGGTACAAATACCCAGCGATGCCCCCGTGCGAAACGCGATGAACCATCGGTACGCCCCGAAAGTTCTACCAGATATCGACCTTGATAATCGTAGTTGAGGCGCCCGAAGAATCCTAATGTAGCAGACTCTTTGATGCTGCCCTCTAAAACAGTAATCTCACCTGTAGCCAGATTGAAAGCATCCAGTTCATCACTCTTCAGATCAAGCTGACGCGCTTTCATATTGTTATTGCCATAACTTTCATATTGACTTCCGACCATGAATTTTAAATTATGGCTGTGATTAAAGCTGGCATCATAAGTAGCAAAAACATTTACATTATGATTCTGTATACGATAATGCTGTTCCTGATAATAATCCTGATTCTTTTCTGTGGTGAGCCACTGTACTTCACCTGCCTTTTCAGAATAAGGCACATTGGTTGAACGATTACGATATTCACGGTATCTGAACGAATAAGCATGTTCGGCTATCAGATTCAATCCCTTACAAATCTGAAAATCAAACCTGTTACTGGTAATCACCTCCCGATCATAATTTGTATTCCGGTGCTTATTGTGCAGCAACAAAGCACTCACACCATCCATAACGGTAGCCGTAGCATTTGAATTGGGATTGATGTACACAGCAGTGCCGTCGGGATTGGTAGCCGGAACACAAGCCAATGCATGGACATAAGACAAACGTAGTGTGTTCGCCATGGATGACATGCCGGGGAAGAAACGTTTAGACGTATAATAACTGGTATTATTAGAATACCTCAACCATGAGGTGGCTTGTACATTTATCTTTGAACGGATGGAATAGCTGTCATATTTATCATTATGCACATTCATAATACCGTCCTGATGAAAATAGCGACCGCTTATGTAATAATTTACTTTAAATTCTTATCAATTTGATGGATTAATTTGAAAGACAAACGCTTATGGAAGTTCTGAAAAGTCTAAGGTAACGATTTGGAGATTGTGCTAATTTCAGTACTTTACAGTCTCATACTTATGAACAACTTTTATAGGACAAAGATACTATTTTTTTTGAATAAGAGAATAATTTCACAGGAAAAATAGAAATTTTATGGGGAAGTGTTCTGATAGCATGTCGTTGTAGATTGTAGGGAGGGGATGTAAAACGGCAGGCACATAGAATTTCCGATATTCAGAAAGCCGTATTCCCAAAATAGAGATTATTTTTGAAAGAATCACATAATCCGCTAAGAATAAAAGTTTATGCGGATCATCAAAAAACGAGGTAACGAGTTGGCAACCGTTCTGGTTTCTACATACTTGCATCAATTGCGTTGATGTGCAACTCACTTTATGTAAAGGTACGATTTTTTACGGAACATGCAAAACACCTTTGATTTTTCTTTTTTAGCAACCGTCAAAAACAATCTTTCGGTTTCATATCCCGGTCACAAAGGCGGTACAGTCTCTTTATGAAAAGTAAACAAAGGTCAGGCAGGATTGAAACAGACTGTTACGAGAACAGTCAGAAAAGGATTGCATACAGGAATTACAGTCTGATACCGGGCAGGGGACGACTTTGTGCCAAAGTCCAAAAAGAGGTTCTTTTTCCAGACGGCAAACTCCCTCACCTCTAAAAAACAGTCTGTGGCTGGCGCACGCAAACGTCCAGCCTTTATGCGGACAGTCTTAATGCCCGCAGCCTGTACAAGTGCATAAAAAACAGGTAAATGGAATCTTCATCCGCTTCCCCGCGCCTTGCCGACACTCCTATATTCCCGTTCCAACACCTGCTCGATCTCGCTCCTCTTGTACAAGACCTTGCCACCAAGTACATAGTAAGGCAGCGTGCCGTTGCTCCGATACTCGCCCAATGTCCTGCGGCTGACTTTCAGCATACACGCCACCTCACTGTCGCACAGGTACACGTCTTCTTTTGGCGGAACCGCGCCATCTCCGAAAATGCCGTCAATCATCGCCGACAGCCGGTCGATACGCTCGTGGATGGACTGCATCCACGCATCGTCTTTCGTTTTCAATTCATTAAACATTATATAGATTAATTTGTTATATGACTCATTTTGTGACTGATTCTGAAGTTGTGTAATCCACAAGCAATAAGAATCACCATATCTTCGAAACCGAATTTATGGCATCTGAATCGTTCTTTGACAATACGGCATTTTTTCATACCACCTATGGCATGCTCCACTTTAATCCTAACTCCGGAAATCCGCTTGTTCTCTTGTTTTTCAACACAAGTAAGCTCTTTCCCTTTAGGTTTCTTTTTGGGCATGCATATTTCAACTCCATCCGGTTTGTGTCCGATGAAACCTGTATCCTGCCAGAGCCTAATACCTTTGGGAAGTAGAAGAGGTTCTTCATCACAAATCTTTTTGTCATGGACATGACCTTTGTATGTGGAGCTCAACCATACAATCCGAAGATTGTTAGTACATAACAGGTTATTCTTTATGCTATGAGTTTTTTTTACCACTATAGCATGCAGACTGCCAGTCTTCATCCAAAGGACGCTGAATAGGTCGCTCGGTTCCGTCCAACAAGACTTCTTCGCACCCTTGAAGAATGTGTATCAGACGTTTGGAGTTACGGTCAGGCAATTCACCAAGCGTTTTCAATGTACGCCGGAGAATCTCAGAAAGAAGGTGAATCCATCTATTGGCCTGGGGCTGGGTCATCTCAAACTGAATAGCATGGAGTTCCTGAAGGGGATTGGTCTTCAGATATACCAATATGAAGAACATTTTGTCCTGAATCAGAGACAACACTGTTGTAAGATATACGTTGGCGCACTTTACCTTCCAAGGTAAAATGGCTGTAATATTCATCCCAATGGTACTTGAAAGTTATTAGCAAAGCGTCAAACTCAGCAGGAGTTAATCCTGTCGCAGCAAGCACTTGGCTATGACGGTGGCGAATCTTGTCGTAATACATCAATTGAACTTTTTAGATCACAAAGATAAATCAAAGAACGCTTTAATCAATTATTCGATATAAACTCTATTATACATACTGCTCATTTGTCTTTTGTTGATACTTCAGTTCAATTCCTTCAAATGGTGTGCCCCCTGTAGCGTGCATCCTTGCGTCTGTCCTCCACTTTCGTGACGATACGCTCCACGTCTTCCGGCAGGTAATAGGTACGGTTGCCTATCTTGGTATAGGCGAGCGTGCCGTTATCCCGCAAGGTCTGCAAGGTGCGCTTGCTGATTTTCAGCTTCAGGCAGACATCCTGGTGGTCGAGCCAGCCAGCCGTCCTCTTCACGCCTTTCAAATCCAGATGGGGATTCCCTCCACCCTATGTATGAACCGTTCGATTTTCATGGCAAATTCCTCGAACGCCTTCCTTTCAAAACATACGGTTTCCATAACAATCCGATTTTATGTTGATACTTCAAATTCATACCATCCGGAGAAACGGTCACTCGTGGTGCCGGTATAACAGCGCATGGAAGAATTTAATCTGAAAACTGACCGTGCAGATGTTATTGTTCCCGCCGCTGAGATATTTCTGATAATTGCAGGTATTGTCAAAGCTGAGTATATCCATGTTCCGGTCATTGGCTTAGCAGATGGTATTATTGACAATTTGTATGCCATATACCTGAAAACGGAATAAAAGGAATTGTGCATAGCTGTTTTAACTAGGGGATATTCAGTAAATCCTATAAAATTAGCCAACTAATTCATACTAAAAGTATTGCGAATTAGTTGGCTTTTTGTATCTTTAGGTATTTCCCCTAAAATTTTGAAGAACGATTGACAAATGCTTCAGCGGAGTCGTTCAATGCTAAAATCAAAGCTCTTCGAAGCCAGTTTAGAGGGGTGGCTGATCTGAAATTCTTCATGTTCAGACTGGCTAGGCTATACGCTTAAAGGAAAGCTTGCCAACCGGAAAAATCCGCTGCCCCTGGAAAAAGCAGCATAGCCAAAAGAAAATATAGCAGAACTGTAAAATATAAAAGAGTTTGTGCCAACGTTTTGACACAAACTTAGCAGATTACTATTCAGCTGATACCTATTCTGAAAGATGTAAACAACTTGTTTCTTAGATAGCCTTATAAATATTCTACTACTTATTACAGTTCATTTAGAAATGTTATTCTCACTTTTATTCCTCCGCTTTTTCACTTGCTCCACTGCTTCAGATATGATTCCCTTGTTTTCAAAACGCTGCGTGTAATTGGTGTAATCCGGGTGAATACGTTCGTAAGTTGGGTCAGTGAATAAGGGACTCGTAATAATGTGGTCCGCAGTCGAACGGTTACAGCAGAAAACAATATTTTCAACTCCAGCCAGTCTGGTCAATGCTTTCACATCCGTATCATGCGGCTGTAGTGTCATCGGATCTGTAAAAAAGAACAGATAGTCTATTTCTCCTTCTACGATCCGCGAACCAATTTGCTGGTCACCTCCTAAAGGACCAGATTTCAGGATTGTGATATCCCATTTGATTTCAGGATGTTTTTCTTCAAGGGCTTTTTTAATTAGTGTACCGGTTGTACCCGTACAATAGAATTTATGTCCTATCAGACGTTCCGAGTTCCAGAGAACCCACTCTATCATGTCTTTTTTCATTGCATCGTGTGCAACAAGTCCAATTCTACGAACAATTGTTTCCATAAAGCTAAATTATTTTATTTTTATATGATAATTATAATAACAAAAAAACTAATTCTATTGAAGGCCGGAGGATGACCGGATAAATCTGAGCAATTCTTTGTTTGCCTGGCTATCCATGACGGTTTCCCGTTTTTCTTCAAAAAGATTGAGTGTTGTGGAGCATTCCCCACAGATGTCAATGCCTACTACCTGTTCTTTCTGAAGAATAACAGCCAGCAGTTTCTCCAATTCCCATAAGCTGAGAGAACCTTGATCCCAGTTTGTTGCTGCCGAAGCCGGATTCAAGACATCCTTGTCTATGGAAATGTAAACCGGTCCGTTGATATGTCCGGAAGAAAAGTTCTGCCAACCCTCTTCGTGCATGAGCGTAGTTTCACTGTAAAACCGAACTTGTCTTTCATATCCTTTCGGCACAGCCTGTATCAGTTTGTCTGAAGAACCTACGATAATTACTTTCTTGCAGTTGTTGTTATGGTCCAATATATCCTTTACCCAACTTCCGCAAGAAAGTATGTTGTCAAACAACGGTGGCTGCATATCGGGATGGTGGTCGAACACAATCAGCGAAAACGGAGTTTCAAGTTTGTCTGTCCAGAATTTAGTCAAATAATGATAATTGCCTGAATCGATGAAATGGACTCCCTCCGCCGGATAATCAGCAATCATCCCCTTCAAAGCCAAAGCCCCCTCCCTGTCACAGTAGCCATCTGTACCATAAAGATGACGACAATCCAGCCATATAAATTTATTGTTCCGGGCAAACGCCTCGTAGTCATACACTCCCGTGAAGTTCATGATGATGATCGGCCATGCTATCCGTTTATCTGTTTTTTGATTTTGCCCGCTCATACGTTGTTTTTGCATATCCTTTTACTGTTCATTAAAACCATCGTACATAACAGAAATCTTGTCGGTGAGGTAACAAAGCATTCTTGGGATACATACGGAAGGCCTGCTTGAAGCTTCCAGCGTTGAAAATGCCGGATGTCGCCTTAAAGGTATATAAATTCCCATTCTTGGAAACCGGCAAAAGGGGAATAACCTCATATATGTGATCCTGACCGTCTTCACGCCTGATAATGACCGATTCTATTCCGATTGCGTCATCCAGGCCTTTCTCATCAACGACAACCGTCACCTCATATTCCTTTCCGGCTTCAACCGTGGCATTCAGCCCATTCCCTGCCTCTATGGATTTGATTTCTATGGCATCCCATCTGCTTCGGACGTTTGCTTTCCAGTCAGCCATCATTTTCGCCTTCGCAAAGTTGTCGGCTGCCAGAATGTGGAAATGCTCTGACAGTTTGTTATAGAACCTGTCATAGTAGTCGTCCAACTGTCTTTTCATGGTAAAATGGGGAGCGATTTGTGCGATTGAGTTCTTGATATACTTGACCCAGTCTTCCGAATAGTTCTTCCCCCCATGCTCGTAATACAGTGGCAGGATGTCATGCTCCAACAAATAATAGATGGCTTCGGCATCCAGCTGGTTTTGGTACTGTTCATTCTGATAAGTCCTTTTATCAGTCAGTGCCCATCCAGCATCCTTACGGTATCCTTCATACCACCAACCGTCCAGCACGGAGAAATTAAGCACACCGTTCATCAATGCCTTCTCGCCCGACGTACCCGAAGCTTCTGCCAACCGCGTAGGGGTGTTCATCCAAATATCCACCCCCGAGATAAGATGGCGTGCCAGGTCCATGTCGTAATTCTCCAAGAATATGATTTTACCTAAAAATTCCGGACGCCGGGATATTTCCACGATTTGCTTGATCAGCCCCTGCCCGGCACCGTCATTGGGATGGGCTTTGCCTGCAAAGATGAACTGTACCGGATATTTCGGATTATTCACAATCCTGGCAAGTCGGTCTATATCCGTGAACAGAAGATGAGCCCTCTTATATGTAGCAAAACGGCGTCCGAAGCCTATTAGAAGAGCATCGGGATTGAATCTCTCAAAAATGGAAACGCTCAATGCCGGATCAATCTGACTCCTGAGCCAGTCCTTGCTGCATTTGCTTTTGATATAGTCCAGCAATTTTGCTTTCTGTTTTAACCGGGTATTCCATATCTCTTCATCCGGGATGCCATAGACGGCCTCCCAGATTTTCTGATTGGACTGGTCGCAGAAAAAATTCTCATCAAAATTGTCCTTGAAAAGCTTTTTCCATTCTGCCGCACACCAGGTAGGCAGATGTACCCCGTTGGTTACATAACCCACATGGTTCTCTTCCGGGAAGTATCCCTTCCAGATCGGCGCAAACATTTGCTGGGATACCGATTTATGCAACTTGCTGACACCGTTTACCTCCTGGCAGGTCTTGCAGGCGAAGACAGACATGCAGAAACGTTCCTCCTTGTCTCCCGGATTGTGACGCCCGAGATCCATCAGGTTATCCCAGGTTATACCCAACTTGCCAGGATATCCCTTCATATATTTATTGAAAAGCCCTTCGTCAAAATAATCATGACCAGCGGGTACGGGAGTATGTACGGTATAAAGTGAGGAAGCACGTACCAGCTCCATGGCCTGCCCGAAATTCAAGCCGCCATTTATGTAATCACAAAGCCGCTGGATATTGATCAGTGCGGCATGCCCCTCATTACAGTGATATACATCTTTCGTTATACCTAAAGCTCTCAGCGTTATCATCCCGCCTATGCCAAGCAGTATTTCCTGTTTTAGCCGATTCTCCCAGTCGCCTCCATACAGATGGTGAGTGATAGGGCGGTCAAACTCGCTGTTGAGTTCATTGTCCGTATCCAGCAGATAAAGGGGAATACGCCCCACACTGGCTTTCCAGACATTGGCATGTACCACAAAACTGTCGGCATAGGGGACGTGGATTACCAGTTGTTTCCCATCCGGTTGCATTACCTTTTCAATCGGGAGCTGCCCGAAATTCTGCGCTTTATAATTGACTGTCTGCTGGCCGTCCATGGAAAGCGACTGGTCAAAATAACCGTAACGGTACAAAAGTCCTATGGCACAAAGGTCCACATTGCTGTCCGACGCCTCTTTCAGGTAATCCCCCGCCAACATTCCCAAACCGCCGGAATATATCTTAAGGACTTCATCCAAGCCGTATTCCATGCTGAAATAAGCTATTGACGGGCGCTGGTGATCCGGTTCCACATCTACGTATTTTTTGAAGGCGGAATAGACGGCATCCATTTTATAGACAAAGTTCTCATCATGTGCCAGCGCTACAAGCTTCTCATAATTTATCCGCTCCAGAAACAATACCGGATTCTGTTCCACCTCTTTCCAAAGTTCCGAATCCAAATCACAATACAGTTTCTTTGCGTCATCATTCCATGTCCACCAGAGATTATGTGCGATTTCTGCAAGTTTTCGCAGTTCTGCAGGAAGATGTGAACCTACTGTAATCTCCCTCCACTGAGGGGTATTTACATTATAACTTGAATATTCCATGACATTTTAATTAAATAAGTCCTAATCTTTATTCAGTCCTTTTATTATTTTTCGTTTACCGACAATCCATACCGTATCATTCTCCTTGAAAATTGTATCAGGGTCTGGATTCATAATATTCACGGTACTCCTCTCTATTCCGATAATGATGCTATCCGATATGTCTGCCTCCCGAATCGTCTTTCCGATCAATGGTGAACCTCCTTCGACAGGAAATTGCCCTATTTCCATCTCATCCTGCGAGGATGTTCCGTTCCCGTTCCTTTCTACCTTCTTTTGCTCCATGGATGTCCGGAAGCTTTCCAACTGTCGGTCCGTACCTACGACCGTAACCTTGTCATATGGATAGAGATGTTCTTCCCCTTGTGGTATATCTAGGCGTTTTTCTCCACGGGTGATTGAAATCACATTTATCTGAAACAAGGTGCGCAAGCTGCTTTCTTTTAATGTTCTGCCCACATATATGGAATCAGGGGATACTGTGAAATCCGCCAAATGTAATTCCTTGAACGGGATATTGCTGCCAAGGGTGGAGCCTGTATCACTTTCTGTAGAAAGTCCATTCCCGTCCGTCCCCTGAAAGTTTGCCATAAATTGTCTCTCTATAGTCAGCGACCGTTTCTTGATCCGCTTGGAAAAATAAATGACGGCAATGATAATGGAAGAGACTACCAACCCGGCTCCCAAGGCAACATTGAAAAGATGGGTAATGATACTCATCATGATAATCGTGCAGATCAGTATTTTGACAAGTACTATTGATACCAAAGGCCCTCTGTTGAACTTGTTGTCCGTCCAGAGTTTACGGAACTCGGTTGAATTGTTCCTTTTCATGATGATGGCCCATAGAAACGGGGATATGACAAGAAAGATGATGATGAAGCCCAACAAGTTCCCTTCCATTCCCGGCAGACTTTTCCTAATCAAAGGATGCACATAGGAAAAATATAAAGTGATGAAAAAAACGCATACGACCAGATAGAGTGTGACAGACACCAGCATAGACCGGATCAGTTTATGCCAAGTACCCTGGTGTTTTACAGTCATTGCCCCGGACGTATAGTGTACGAGATAATCTTTCAGGGATTCAGGCATGTGGATGTCTATAAACCGGTATGTTGGTTCCGAAAGCCGTATCATATAGGGGGTAAGAAAAGTCGTTATGACAGATACTGCCACTATGACCGGATAGAGATACTTGTCCGTAACATTCAGACTGACGCCTAAAGATGCGATGATGAATGCGAATTCACCGACCTGTGTCAGTGAAAAGCCGGACTGTATGGCAATTTTCAACGGCTGGCCGGAAAGCAAGACACCAAAGCTCCCGAACAGTACCTGACCGGACAGTACCAGCAATGTCAGGATGAGAATAGGGACGGCATATTCCCACATCATGGCAGGATCGATCATCATTCCTACCGACACGAAAAATATGGAAGCGAACAGGTCTTTTACCGGCTGTACGATATGTACGATTTTTTCCGCTTCAACGGTCTCTGCCAGCAGGGACCCCATGACAAAGGCTCCCAATGCGGCAGAAAATCCCGCTTTTGTCGCAATCATCACCATTCCCAGGCAAAGTCCCAGAGAGGTTATCAATAAAATCTCGTTGCTGGTGAAACGGCGTATCTTCTTCAGCAGGGTAGGTATCAGATAGATACCCAATGCCGACCAGAAAATCAGGAAAGCGGCCAGCTTCAATATACTTTCCAGCATCTCCTTCCCTTCAAAATGTTTGCCTACCGCCAACGTGGAAAGAACAACCATCATCACTACAGCCACCAGATCTTCGATAACAAGAATCCCCAAGACAATGCCAGTGAATTTCTGTTGGAGAAGTCCCATGTCATTGAAGGCCTTGAATACGATGGCCGTGGACGACATGGACAACATTCCACCCAGAAAAATACTGCTCATGTGGGAGAACCCCATTGCATTCCCCGCTGTATAACCTATGAACATCATGCCACATACAATAGTGACAGTGGCAACGATAGCCGTAATGCCCACATTTATCAATTTCTTGAACGAAAAGTCCAGTCCCATCGCGAACAGCAGAAAAATGACACCGATGTCCGCCCATATTTTGATATTGGCAGGATCGGAAACAGTCGGGACCAGAGAAACGGAAGGACCCGCCATAATACCGGCTACAATGTAGCCCAATATGACCGGTTGCTTCAGCCACTTGAAAATGACGGTTACAATACCGGCAATAATCAGAATTATGGCAAGATCCGATATTAAAGGAGCAACTTCTGACATATTAACGGTTATTTTAGATCGATAATTCGTTAAGGACCCGGATCAGGCTTTTGTCAATAGGCTTGTCCTTTTTGATTGCCTGGACAAAAGGAACATAAACAATCTCGTTGTTCCGTATGCCTATCATAACATTTCGCTGGCCTTCCATTAAGGCCTGGATTGCGGCTTCACCCAGCCGGCTTGCCAGTATACGGTCATTGGCACTCGGAGCACCACCCCGTTGCAGATGGCCCAGGATAGAAACCCTGACATCATACCCGGGATATTCCTTCTTTACCCGGTCGGCGTAATATATGGCACCTCCATTCTTGTTTTCAGGACTTTCGGTCACAATTACGATGCTGCTGTTTTTCGTCTTTCTGAATCCGCGCCCGATGAATGTTTCCAACTGGTCCACGTCCGTCCTGTCCTCCGGGATGATGGCCGCTTCAGCACCGGAAGCTATTGCGCTGTTTTGTGCCAGGAAGCCCGCATCACGCCCCATCACTTCGACAAAGAAGATACGGTCATGGGAGGTTGCCGTGTCCCTGATTTTATCCACGCATTCCACAATGGTGTTCAATGCCGTATCATATCCTATGGTAAAATCGGTACCATATAGGTCATTGTCAATGGTGCCGGGCAATCCTATGCACGTCACATCATACTCCTCCGCAAAGATACGGGCTCCCGTCAGGGAACCGTCTCCACCGATAATTATCAAAGCATTGATGTTCTCTTTCTGTATGACCTTATAAGCTTTCTTGCGTCCTTCGGGAGTGGTGAAAGTCTCGGAGCGAGCTGTTTTCAGTATGGTGCCTCCCCTCTGGATAATGCTACTTACATCTTCCGTCGTGAGTTCTTTCACTTCACCGGCAATCAGCCCCTCGTAACCTCTATAAATTCCTTTCACTTTAAATCCGTTAAAAATAGCGGCGCGGGTCACGGCACGGATAGCCGCGTTCATTCCTGAAGCATCCCCTCCGGAAGTCAGAATTCCAATATACTTGTTATCCATAATTTGTTTTTTATATTTTAATTAATCAGGCAAAATTAGAAAGCAACTGTTTTAGCCTTTTTCTGCTATAAAAGATACGGCTTTTTATCGTACTCAGTGACACTCCTATCTTTGCGGCTATTTCCCGATATTTGACTCCGGTACAACATAAAAACGACATAATGTGCTTTAGGCAATGTTTTAAGGGCTTCCCTTATCTCTTTTGCATCATGCCCGTTATCCACGAAAATGAAAGAGTCGTCCCTTAACAGGAAATGATATTCAGGTTCTGATAATACATATAAATTCCCTCGTATTTTCTTTGTCCGGCAATTATTGATAAATGCATTGCGCATGATGGTATACATCCAGCCTTTAAAATTCGTACCGGAATCAAACTTATCCTTATTATCCAACGTCCTCAACATTGTTTCCTGCAACAAGTTTTCTGCTTCATCCTTGTCAGCAGTCAGTTTATATGCAAAACAATGCAGTTCATTCTGAAGGGCTACCAGCGCTTTATCGAAATCAAATCCTCTCATTATATTTATTTTGGAATTCAAATATCCGGGTGAAGGCATTCCCTGATAATAAGAAATGCCTTCTGTAGAGTCTCATCAAGATATCTTATTTGACATCAATAGTTTTGGTGGTTTCCTGAACCTTCTTATCTACGACTTTGGGAATATCGATAAACAGGACCCCGTGTTCCACTTTGGCCGAAATTTTATCTTTTTCCACATTATCCGGCAGCAGGATACTCTGCTGGAATCGGGAATAGGAGAATTCACGGCGCAAGTATTTTCCGTCTTTCTTCTCCTCCTTTTTCTCGTCCTTTTTTTCCATGCAGATTACCAGATTGTTGCTTTCATCCACACTTACCTTAAAATCATTCTTGGTCATTCCCGGAGCTGCCAGTTCTACCTTGTAGTCCTTTTCATTCTCAATCACATTGATGGCTGGAGCCGTAGCGTTTGCTCTTGCCATCCATTCATTGTCAAAGAAATCGTTAAAAATACTCGGTAACCAATTCTGGTTTGTTTTTACAGGTACCATTTTTACCTCCTCTTTAAAAGTTAATAATTAAAACTTAAAAAAAAGCATCTGCTTGATAGACAGATTTTTATTTTTTAGCCATCCCTTGTTTGGCCACAGCTTCTGCCCGTTTCCGTATCTCTTCCGGGTTTCCAAGGTAGTAGTCCTTGACAAGAACCAGCCTGTCGTCAAATTCAAAGACATAAGGAACTGCCGTAGGCAGGTTCAGGTTGGAAATATCCGTATCGGAAATTCCTTTGAGATGCTTGATGATTCCGCGCAGGCTGTTACCATGGGCGACTACCAGCAGGCTGTCCTTATACATCAATGCGGGAAAGATGATGCATTTCCAGTAAGGCATGACACGCCCAATAGTATCTTTCAGGGATTCCGTACGGGGAAGTTCGCTATCTGGTACACCGGCATAGCGGATATCCATGCCCGGATTACGGGGATCATCTTTGCCTACCGGAGCGGGAGCCACGTCATAGCTTCTTCGCCAGATGTGTACTTGTTCTTCACCATATTGGACCGCTGTTTCACTCTTATTCAGTCCCTGAAGCATGCCGTAATGCTTCTCGTTCAGCCGCCAGGTCTTTTCAACCGGAATCCAGTCTTTATCCAGCCGGTCCAAGACACAGTTCAACGTTTTTACGGCACGTTTCAAGTAAGAAGTGTAAGCTGCCTCAAAAGAAAATCCAGCCTCCCGTAATGCATCGCCTGCCTTGCAGGCTTCTTCAACTCCTTTCTCGCTTAAATCCACGTCCGTCCATCCAGTAAAACGGTTTTCTTTGTTCCATAGACTTTCGCCATGACGTAATAACACTATTCTTTTCATGGATACTTCTTCTTTATGCAATGGTTATTGAAGAATCCAGATATACGTCCTGAATGGTGTTCAGAAGTTGAATTCCGTCTTTCATCGGTTTCTGGAAAGCCTTACGACCGCTGATCAGCCCCATACCACCTGCACGCTTATTTACTACTGCCGTTACGACAGCATCATGCAGGTCGGATTCCCCATGGGATTCACCGCCCGAGTTAATCAATCCGACACGTCCCATATAGCCATTCGCCACCTGATAACGGCAAAGGTCTATCGGATGGTCAGTGGTCAGTTCCGAATACATACACTCGTTTGTCTTTCCGAATCCGATAGCCTTGAAACCGCCGTTATTGGATGGGAGCTTCTGCTTCACGATATCTGCTTTAATGGTAACCCCGATATGGTTGGCTTGTCCTGTCAAGTCGGCAGCGGCATGATAGTCGGTACCATCCTTTTTGAAGCTGCTGTTTCTCAAATAGCACCACAGAATAGTAGCCATTCCCAGTTCGTGGGCATATTCAAAAGCCTGTGACACTTCCACTATCTGGCGGCGGCTTTGTTCCGAACCGAAATAAATGGTAGCACCGACAGCTACGGCTCCCATGTTCCATGCCTCTTTCACCGTACCGAACATTACCTGGTCGTAGCTGTTCGGATAAGTCAGCAACTCATTATGGTTCAGCTTGACGATAAAAGGTATCTTGTGTGCATATTTGCGTGCCACGGCGCCCAACACACCGAATGTGGATGCCACGGCATTACACCCTCCTTCAATGGCCAGCTTTATGATGTTTTCGGGATCGAAATAAAGCGGATTGGGGGCGAAAGACGCTCCTGCAGAATGTTCTATGCCCTGGTCTACAGGCAGAATGGATACATAGCCCGTATTGGCCAGACGTCCATGTCCGTATAAAGCCTGCAAACTTTCCAATGTACGGATATTCCTGTCGGAATTCATCCATACCTTATCTATCATATCCGGTCCCGGAATATGGATAAGTTGTTTGTCTATCGTCTTACATGTATGGTTCAGGTAGTACTCAGCCTTTCCTCCCAATAAATCTACTATTTTCATTTTATTTATTTTTATTGATTATTCTGGTTTATGACTCCCGTTCACCCAGTTTTGCATCCATAAAAAGGATAGCACAGTCTCCGGCTTTCCTCAGATGACTAACAATATTGAGTACATTCGCTTCATCTTCTACTTGCTCACGAACAAATTGCCACAAGAAGTCCTGAGTGGCATTGTCTTTCTCTTCGGATGCTACCTGTACCAACTCATCAATCAGTTTGGAAACATGTTTTTCATGCTCCAAAGCATGCTCGAATACTTCAACAGGGTTACCCCAACCTTGTGGAACCACATCGACCTTGTCTACTTTCGGGGTTGCCTCACGCTTAATCATGTACCCGGCAATGGCATATGCATGCCCGGTCTCTTCTGCAGACTGTTTCTGCATCCAGCGAGCCATTCCGGAAAAGCCCTCTCTTTCCAGATAAAAAGACATTGATAAATACAGGTTGGCAGACCATAATTCTGCTGTGATTTGCTCATTCAGAGCATTTTGCAATTTTTCAGTCATGATGAATCAAACTTTTAATGTTAATAATAAATCCAAATTATCTCTCTTCTTTAAGAACAAGCATGGGCTTGTTTCAAGATTTCAATTAATACCGGACGTATCCCGCTGATAAAACATTCCACGGCGATCACCATTAGAATAAGTCCCATCAGTCTCATCATCACATTGTTTCCCGTCTCTCCCAAGATTTTTAAAAGCTGGGGTGGACGCGCACAGAATAAAGAAGGAAAGAATGCAGACCAAAGCGATTACGCCAAGCAATACTATTTTGAAAGTATATTCCGAAGCATCTTCCATCAATGTTATTCCACTGGAAATCGCTCCCGGACCGCATAACATCGGAATGGCAAGAGGTGTGATGGTTATATCTTTGGAATATTCTTTTCGTTCAGTTTCATTCAGTTTCACATGGGTAAAATGTGCCTGCAACATATCATATCCGATTTTAAAGATGATGATACCTCCCACAATCCGGAATCCGTTTGTTGAGATGCCGAAAAAATGAAACAGAAACCTGCCCGATAATGTAAAAAGGACTAATATGATAAATGCAATGGTACATGCTTTCAAGGCGATATATCTGCGTTCTTTCGTATCCATTCCATCAGTCATTTGCAGGAATACCGGCATCACTCCAAGAGGGTCCATCAAGGTGAATAGCGAAGTGAAACACAATGTTAAATATACAAATATATCCATGATGACATATAGTTTATTATCGATTATTATATCGCAAAAAACATACCAGATAGCATTCTGCAATATTAAATTTTGCATAACATCAATCTTAAATCCATACCGTCAAAAATAAGGTAGTTTCCGTTCGTTTTCCTTGGCGAGGATACGTAACAATTCCATAAATGCCGTACTTACATATATACGGTCTGCATACAGCCCGCTGATGAAAGAATGGAAGGACATGCTTACATTCCAGCATAATATGAGAAATGTGTTTACCTGACGTGATATGTACTGCTCATGTTCAAGCAATTCATTCAAGGCATTCAATGGCGTTGTCCATTCATGTGTATCCCGTTTCATTTCATTGATTACAACACATCCTCCATCATGGCATATCCGATTCATCATCTGATAAACCTTGTTCATATTGTCCTGTGCTTGGGAGTTCAGCCAGGAGCTAAGTATTGGAAGCCGTTCATCTTCAAAATAAACCTGCAATGACAGGTATAAACCGGTTGACCATATTTCTGTATTGATCAACTCATTCATGGCGTTTTCTATTCGTTTATCCATTATCACTCTGAATATTGAAAATCCATTACTAATATCATGTGTTATTCTCAGTATATAAAAATTCCATTCGATTGTGGGTAACCCATAAAACGGAATTCTTAAACGAGGCTTAAATAATAGGATAACTTATCGGCGTAGACAAATTGTCATAAAAAATAGCACTATGATGTCTTTTTGTCTTGCCTCCCTTGCAGAATATCCAATAAGACATCCAGTTCTCTTTCTATTCCTTCAATCTTATCGGAAATACAGTCCAAAGTATTATGGTGCAGACTAGCTTTACACTCCTGCAACTCTCTTGACAGAGAAAGTATCTGTAACCAAAGTTCTTCCTCTATGTGATAGGGGGAGTTACTATTATCTAGTACCATAGCAGGAGAAGGCAGAAAAGTGCTTTGGCATGTAATTTGTATGATAATGAACGGTATGTTCCGAAAGAGACAGGAATGGAAATGAAAGGATAGAATATTCCACAAAAGACAGTAACAAACAAAGGGGGAAAGTCGTTGGAGACAGTTGTCTCGCTTTTAAAACAAGTTGCTTTCATAATGTTTATTATAAGCCAACCCTGTTCCCTGGAGTTGTGTTTATATAAAGTTAAGCGTGGGAACTTTGGTATTACCGTTCAGAAGTATCCCCATACTCAACAACATATAATACACAAAGCCCCACGCCTATATATAACAAAAATCTATATAGATAGAACGTGGAGCGTCCAATGTATTATCCAATTGTTGTTTCGAAATTGGGGATTTCCTGAACTTGGATAATGCCTTAACGCTTTACTATAAATCTTCTATTTTCAAAAGACTAATACAAATGTAATAAAAGAAATGAATTCTTTGAAAGGAAATATCTCTTTTTTTTAAGGGGTGGCTTAATTTTTCTTTATTTAAAGTCTTAGAATTACTGCCCACCAAAGCCCGTCACGAATGTTTTGAAATCCTCAAGCTGTACATTAAGCTCTATATAGTATAGCAGAATAGCAGAAAAACAGACCATGATACCGCAGGTATATAGGTCATAACCCACTCTTCCGTAAGTATCTTATCTATTTGACAATAATAAAAATGTAAAGGAGGATAATGACATGGACAATATTCGTATCCCAATACATATAGGTTAACATATAAGGGAGAATGGTCACGGAGTCCACAAACCATAGAATGAAAAAATATATTTCCATCGTGTACGGTTTATGTCTCTATCCGGATATTTGACCGGTGCCGCAAATGCGCAATGCATACTCCACAAAAAAACACCAGGGAGGAAAAATAAGTCATACTGAATAACGCCTGTCTGTAATGGGCCATGGATACAAATGAACTACAGATAATAGCTGCAATAGATATAACGATACAAGCACAGAATAATGTACGAACGTGTCCATCAGTTGCATTTGGATGAAACAGTACCACTTTATGCAATGTTTGGTTAGATTGAGTCTGAACATAGGACCTTAAAAATTAGACGGATATAAATTTACGAAAAATCTGTGGAAAAGAGGAATAGAAAGGCGGAAATGTTTTTAAAACGGCTATGAATAAAGCGTTTGTGAGGACAAATGAGGACAAAGGCATAAAACGAGGTAACGCAAAAAAAAGTAAATTTATGAAGTAGAAAGGTTGCTAAATCATTACCCCGTGAAAGGTGGTTTTTGATACTCCGTGCTGAATTTTTCTCCGTATGGCTTCGGTTGGTTTACAAGGCATAACTCATTGATACTTAATTTTAAACTTAAAAAACGAGTATGGCAAGAAGTACATTCAAAGTGCTGTTCTACGTGAACGGCAACAAGGAGAAAAACGATATTGTCCGCATCATAGGACGGGTAACGATTAACGGGATTGTGACGCAGTTCAGCTATAAGTAGAGTATCCCGAAAACGCTTTGGGACGTGAAAGGGAACAGGGCGAAAGGCAAGAGTGCGGAAGTACGTGATATCAACCTTGCCCTTGACAACATCAAGGCTCAAATCATCAAGCACTACCTGCGTATATTCGACCGTGAAGCGTTCGTGACGGCTGAAATGGTGAGCAATGCTTATCAGGGTATCGGCAGTGAGTATGAGACACTGCTCAAAGCGTCCGGACGTGAGAACGAAGTATTCAAGAAGCGTGTCGGAAAAGACAGGGTAATGGCAACCACCGTTCACGGGTGGTGGCAAGAAACCATGTGGCAGCGTTCATCAAGTCTTTTTACAGACGGACGGATATGTTCATGCTGGAGATTAAGCCCGACTTCATCAAGGGGTTTGCAGCCTACCTATCAACGAAAGCGGGACTTCACAACGGGACGATATGGGAAAAATGCATGTGGCTGAAAGGCGTTGTCATGTGTGTGCACTTTAACGGACTAATACCGAAAAAAACGTTTGCCCAATTCCACATCAGCCCTAATGTGACGGAACGTGAGTTCCTGACGGAAGATGAACTGAAAACGTTGATGACGCACGAGTTGGGGATGTCCAACTGTTCTATATTCGTGACATTTTTGTTTTCGCCAGCTTCACTGCCCTCTCTTTCGTGGACATCAAGGAACTAACCAATAGCAACATCGTAGAAGTGAATGGTGAGAAGTGGATATTGTCCAAACGGTACAAGACAAAAGTGCCGTTCCAAGTGAAACTGTTGGATACTCCTTTGCAGATTATCGAGCGTTACCGACCCTGTCAGGAAGACAATCTCATATTCCCTAATCTCAACTACTGGTCTATCTGCAAATCTCTGAAAAAGGGGATGAAAGAGTGCGGATAACAAAGGATATTTCATTTCAGTATTAAAACTATTAAACGGGCGTAATTTAATTCGACAGAAAATCCGGCTTCTGACAGCCATTTTTTCACTTCATTCCGAGAGTTTGCAGTTTGACTGCCATAAACAGCAATATTTCAGCATGGGGACATAGTTTGCGGATATTATCCACACTTTGTGCTGTTCCGCTTCCTCCATGTGTACAGAATGGGAGTATCTTTTTCCCGGACAAATCATAACCGGACAGGAAACTTTTTACAGGAGAAGACAGAAGACCACCCCAAATAGGACTACCGATAATCAATGTATCATAATCATCCATATTCTCTACTTTTGTACGCAGAGCTGGAAGAATATGATTGTCTCTTTCATTTTTGAAACGGTCAACCACTTCATTATATTCATCAGAATAGGGTTCTTCCGGTTCAATCTCCACCATGTCGCATCCAATAAGTTCATGGATAATGTTGGCTACAGTTTGCGTATGTCCGCTCCATGAGAAATAGACTATCAATGTTTTCCCCGGCTCTGAGTGAGGCAACGAATCTATCTTATCTTCAACAGCCGGAGTGTTGCTGCACGAAAGGAAGGTTAAGAGCAGCATTGCCAATAAGCACTTCAGTTTCATAACTATTTTTATTTAGGTTTTGGGGTTATCCTCTGTTAATTTCTATCTGTCCAGCTGTTTCTCATACAGCCACTTCGACAGCAGGTCAGCTACTTCCACATTGTTCAAATCCGACATCGGGAAGTGCGTATTCCCATGCAGACCGACATCGGGCAGATGAATGACCGTCACGTCACCGCCCAGCTTATTGAGCATTTCGGCCCACTTGCGCATGAGATGCAGACGGCGTGTCCATTCGTAAAGTTCCGGATGTTCGTCTGTTTCGGGCAGGTTATCCCCATAGTAAATGATGATGGGAATTTCCATGTATCTCTTGAAAACTGCCATAGGGACTTCTATTCCTTCTGTTTTTTTAGACCGTGTCAAGACTTTGCCTTCTTCGGGAACTTGACCGGTTGGGAAGGGTACACTTCCACCGGGTTCGTATGCTACAATGGCTTTGATGTTCTTCGTTTTGAGCAAAGTAAACCAACCCACCGGACCGCCTTGTGAATGAGTGACAAATATGGCCGGACCGATTTTGTCAAAAAGAGCAGCATAGGCATCGGAATAGACATCGAAGTCCAAAGGTCCGATGGTCGGCGTCATCTGCCGGAAGTACTGGTTTAAGGCTTCCCGGTCGCGACTGAACTGTACACCCTCGAAATAATCAGGATAGATTCCCACACGGAAACGGTTGAACCATTCTTCTTCATCGAATACCGGTTCCAGTGTGACAGCTTCCGTACTCCGTCCGGCATTTCCCCGGCGAGGCTGGTCGACAAGATAGGTGGAGAAACCTTTGCGAAGAAATATATTCTGAAACCCTTCGCGTCCGTAAGGAGTGGTCTCCCATGTTTTGGAAAACTGGCCGACACCATGTGCAAAAACAAGCGGATATTTCCGTGCATCAACCGGTTTCTGATAAAATACATAAGCATGGTCGCCGTGGTATTTGTGTCCCAATGAATCGGTCAGTACGGTGCCACCTACGGCAAAACTGCCTTGTTCCTCTATTTGCAGAATATTCCCTTTGTAACAATTACAGCCCGACAGTAAAGCGATGAACGTCATGTAAAATATCTGTTTCTTCATACACGGATTATTTTGGGATTTTAGACTCCTGCAAGGCATCGTAGCGGCTACCCACCACAGGAATGGCAGCTACGGCTGTTTCCAGTTCTTCTATCTCTTCTGCCGTGAAACGGATGTCGCAGGCACGAAGGTTCTCTTCCAGATGAGAGAGTTTGGTGGTGCCCGGAATAGGCACGATAAAAGGCTTCTTGTTCATCAGCCAGGCCAAAGCTATCTGTGCCGGGGTAATGCCTCTTGTACGGCCGAAAGCGTTAAGAACTTCCACAATACGATAGTTGGCGCGTATGGCTTCGGGCTGGAAGCGTGGCAAGGTCTGCCGGTTGTCGTTGGTAACATCAAACTTGGTATATTCATTGATCATACCGCCCAAAAAACCACGGTTCAGCGGACTGTATGGAACGAAACCGATGCCCAAATCCTCGCACAGCTCCAACACTCCGTTCGTCTCTACCATGCGGTGCATCAAGTGATATTCGCTTTGGATTGCCGTAACCGGACATATCTTGTGCGCACGGCGGATGGTATCAACGTTTACTTCACACATGCCCCAATGCAGGATTTTACCTTCCTTGATGAGTTTGCTGCATGTTTCAGCCACCGCTTCAATCGGTGTGTTCGGGTCTATGCGGTGCTGGTAGAACATGCCCAATGTTTCAACTCCGAGATTGCGCAACGAGTTTTCACAAACCCGGCGGATGTTGGCCGGAGTGCTGTCCTCTTCGGTTTTAATCTGCACACCGTTTACAAACTTATGTCCGAACTTCGATGACACAAATACCCGGTCGGTATATCCTTTCAAGGCTTCGCCGACCAATTTTTCATTGATGTGGTAGCCGTAGCTTTCGGCTGTATCGAAAAGGGTCACCCCACGTTCAACAGCTTCATGCACCAGGGCGATTTCTTTTTCCCTGCTCGGGTACTGGCTGCGGTTATGGTTCAAGCCCATACAGCCATATCCCATTGCAGAAACAGTGAATGCCGTATTTCCGTGTCCCAATGTTCGCCGAGTGCGCACCGCCGCCATGCCTGCAGGGATGTTGTTTGCAACTTGTTGTTTCCCCATCCATACCCGTTCTGCTGCCGTTACCTTGTTCAAGGTAGGCCCGACACACATGGCAGCTCCTGTCAATGCCGCCATTTTAAGGAATCTCCGGCGGCTCATATCCTTGTCTTTATCCATATTTGATAGTCTTTAAATTATTTCTGTTGCAAAGTTAACGTGACAGAATTGATAAACTTTTTTTGATATATATCATCTAAGCTGAATGATGTATTATCCTGTATTCCAAGCGATATTTATAGGCAACTATCTTTCAAAATCGTATATATTCAGTCCTAAATCCGGATTATATGTGCGACTTATCCGCTCGCTATAATCTTCCACCACGAACTCCCCTGCACCATTCTGTATTGCGGAAAGTAGATGTCCGGCTAAAGCGGAATAGTCGCTCCTGCCGACGGTTATATGCAAATGAAGATATACCTGCTCATTCATAGATGATATATTCCCTGTAAGGTTGGATATTTCCATTTGCTCCCGGAATGTCTTATCATCATATGCTTTTGTCTTGGGATTGAAGAAACGGAGGGTCAGCTCTCCGATAGCACCAATCCCGTTGATAGAACCCGACAGAATTCCTTTCTCCTTGCAGAAAGCATTCAGGGCTTTCACAATTTCAGTATGATTGTTAATGCTGACAATATACTTGTTGCCAATTTTCTTGTACGAATACATATTCTTTTCGTTTTGTGCGTTTGCCGGAGCAATCAGTACCCCGACAAACAGCAAGATAAACAATAATTTCTTTATAAAATGCCCCATCAGTACACTTATGACTGTCTCTGTTTTGATTAATCTTACCATAATAGATAAAATTATCCCACATCAGTGCTTTCCACTTTTGTTTTTAATCTGCACACCGTTTACGAACGTTACCTTGTTCAAAGTTGGCTCTTCCTTCTTATTTTCCATATTCATAAATTGAAATTCGGCAAAAAGGAGAAACCATTGGAGGTAGAGGCTGTTGCTCCACAAGAGGTTATTGCTCCGATGGCTGAGGAGACCGCAATAGCTGAAGAAACATCCGATAAAGAGCCAGTACAAGAAAGTCTGCCTATTGAAATCCACATCACCTCTCAACATCATCAGAAGAGAAAGGCTTCTTATGAGGAAATGCAGAAACAGGAAATGGAGCAGCGTGTCCGTATGGTAATGGAGTACATTCATTACATAATGCCCCGTATAGCAGATCAAGAGACCATCAACTATATCTGTACCGAGGTGCATAATTGGATGTATAATCCCAACTATAAACCGAAACCAATCAAGAGAAGACTTACCAAGCAGATTACGAGTGTACCACTCCGTCATTTGGTGTGGAACATTACTGCTCGTTTCATGAATCCCAAACTTTACAGTGGCGATAATAAGGCCATATTCATAAAGACCTTGTTCCCGAAAGAGTTTGCCGACACCGAGATTGATACTATCAAGAACTTCAAGGTGGATCCCAGAAAGAGCGAAATTCCCATTGATGAACCCGAAGGAGACAATTTTTCTTTCCACTATCCCGAAGATTACACTCCAAAACAGCTTTTGTAACCCATTTCAATAGAATAACCATAAGCAGCCAGTAAAGCGTAACTGCCTGTATCACATCGTTTCCCGAAGAACTTTGCCCATCATTTGTGGTCGGTCATCGTTATTCGGGAATTATTTTGCAATTATCGTTCGTGGAGGTAGTCACGGCTGTATCATTCAAGTCCTTTGCAGCAAGTCCCACTAAAGGGGTGAGTTGCAAAATGGAAAATAATATGATTACCTTCAACGACCTTCCTATGGTCGTAGCTCAGCTTCGGGATGAAGTGATGAGCCTGAAAAGCCTGCTCACCGAGCAGCGCAGTGTGAATAACGCAAAGGCAGTGGACACCCATGTCCCCATGTCAGTAGATGAAGCAGCGGAATATCTAGGTATTCCAAAAGGTACGCTTTACATGAGACTCTCCGATGGAACCATCCCTGCCACCAAGCCCGGCAAACGCTACTGCCTCTACCGTGATGAACTGGACAAGTGGCTGGAGTCTTCCCGTAAGAATCCCGTACCTCTATCCGATGAGGAACTTAGCGAGTCCATATCCTCTTCCCACCGTCGCAAACCCAACGAACGTAACTGGTAGATGCTATGGAAGAGGATAAGAATTACATCAACATGATTCATGGCGACCTCGCACGAGCAAGCCAGGTACAGAGCGGTATGCCCGAGAATGTCGGTGTGATGAATATCAAGACTGCCAACCGTACCATACTTGAAGCGTCCCAAAAGCCAACGCCACGTTCGCTGTGGGATTGCTTCTGGTATGAGGGGGAACTCTCCTGTCTCTTTGCCGACTCCAATGTGGGCAAGTCCATTCTTGCCGTACAGATAGCTGACCGTATAGCACAAACCGACAATGTGCTGTACTTAGATTTCGAGTTGTCCGAGAAACAGTTCCAGCTCCGCTATACCAACGAGCACGGCAATCTGTATTCCTTCCCCGAAAGGCTGTACCGTGTATCCCTTGATTGTGATTCCCTCCTTGATGCCAACTTCGAGGAGGCAATCATCGGTAGCATCGAGCAGATGGCACTGCAGACAGGATGCAGGATATTCATCGTTGATAACCTTACCTATCTGTGCTGTGCCATGGAAAAGGGGGATGCGGCAGGACGGCTGATGATCCAGCTCAACAATCTCAAGAAGAAATACGGGTTGTCCCTCCTCGTCCTGGCACATACTCCCAAACGCTCCTTGGACTGTCCCATCACCTCGAACGACCTTGCCGGAAGCAAACGCCTGTACAACTTCTTTGACAGTGTATTTGCCATTGGCAAAAGTGCCCAAGATGGAAGTCTACGCTATGTGAAGCAACTTAAGGTGCGCTATGGGACATACTCATACGATGGCGACAATGTCATCATCTATGAGATTGAGAAGGTCGATTGCTTTCTGCAATTTGTACACCGAGGGTACTCCACGGAAAAGGAACATCTGAAGCAGTTGGGAGACGATGAATCCACCCGTAGGGACAGCCAGATATTGGAGCTCTCCCGAATGGGCAAGTCGTTAAGGGAGATTGCTTCACAAGTAGGTTGCGGTAAATCAACTGTCGGGCGAGTAATCCACCGAAGCAAAGAGAATGAAAAAGCCATCGTCCCAAGTGTCCCACCGTCCCAGCCCTTAGGGGAACGGGAGATGGGACAGGACGGGACACCCGATAATACCGAGAGAAAGGAGGCCAAGGCATGAAACGATATTCATTACAAAGCTACAAAGGTATAGCCACACGGCATACCTGTCCAAGTTGTGGCGACAAGCGTTCCTTTGTCTATTATGTGGACGAGGAGAATACACCTCTGCATCCGTCAGTCGGAAGATGCAACTACGAAAGCAGCTGCGGGTATCATTACACTCCCAAGCAATACTTTCAGGATCATCCCGAATGCCGTACCTTTGATGCTTCTTCTTTTGATGGGCAAATGAAAGAAGTGAAGAGCAAGAGCACTCCGACCGAGCCAATGAAACCTACGCCCATCGGCTATGTTCCGATTCACTATGTGGAGAAATCTAAAAGCGTGCAGAGTAATTTCTTCCGCTTTCTCTCTATATTGCTTGGCAACTACTATGGCAGCAAGTCTCAGGAGGTGTTGAACCGCTTGTTGGATGAGTATCGTTTGGGGGCGACCCGTGACGGTGCTGTTATCTTTTGGCAGATAGACAAGAACGGAAAGGTGCGTACAGGAAAGGTAATGCAGTACAATCCCGAAGATGGACACCGTATCAAGGAACAAGGTGTAGCCATCAACTGGATACATAACATACTGAAAAAGCAGAATGTATTGCCAGAAGAATGGCTACTATCCCAATGTCTTTTCGGTGAACACCTGCTAAGCCTCTATCCCGACAAGGTGGTGGTATTGGTTGAATCCGAGAAGAGTGCCATCATCGGCTCTGCTATCTTCCCTAACTATGTATGGTTGGCGACAGGTGGCAAGAGTCAGATGAAAGAGGACAAACTTCGTGTGTTGAGCGGAAGAACCGTACTTCTCTTTCCCGATGCAGACGGATATACCGAGTGGAAACAGCGTGCCGAGAGCATGACCTATTGCAAAGCTATCGTTTCTGACCTCTTGGAAAAACACGCTACTCCCAAGCAGAAAGCAGACCATATCGACATAGCCGACTGGATTATTTTTCAGATACAGGGAGGCAAGTTAATGTCCACTGCCAACCACTTGGTAGAAGCTGAAAAAATCCTCCAACAGATGATAGAGAAGAACCCTGTACTGCAAAAGCTGATTGATGAACTCGACCTTGTATTGGTCGATGCAAGTCACATCGCAAGCGATGACAAAAGCCCTCCTTGACAGCAGGAGAGCGGAAGCCGTAGGCTGTAGCGGACTGACAAGGGCTTGCCCTTGATATAGCCCACTATAACTACACGCTTCGCTTACGTAGTTGTGGGCTCTCCCGAGGGGATTAAGGCTTTGCCCTAATGACCCACTTAGGGCGTTTCTCCCCTGAGCACCCAGAGCAAAGAGTGACCCTCTCTTTGCAATCTCCGCTTATGGGTTGTACCCCTAAGAACCCCTTGCGGTTATGAGCGGACAAATAAAAGAAATGTTAGTCAATAACTCAAATCAAATTCAAAAAAATGGCAACAAAAAGCAGTATACATATCAAGCCTTGCAATATAACATCAAGCGAGGCTCATAACCGCAGGACTCCCGAATACATGCGTAACATCGGGGACTCCAAAATCTATATCGTACCCGAACTCTCTGCCGATAACGAGCAGTGGATAAATCCCAGTTTCGGCAATGTCGCTTTGCAGACGCATTATGACAACATCAAGCGTATGGTTAAGGAAAAGACTGGGCGTGCGATGCAGGAAAAGGAACGTGAACGCAAAGGCAAAAACGGAAAGATTATCAAGGTGGCCGGGTGCTCGCCCATCCGTGAAGGAGTATTGCTTATCAAAGCAGATACCACCTTGAATGATCTTCGCAGATTTTGTGATATATGCGAACAGCGTTGGGGTATCACTCCGATACAGATTTTCATACACAAGGATGAAGGGCATTGGCTCCCTGGCGAACCCGATGCAGGCGATAAGGAGAGCTTCAAAATTGGGGACAGATGGTTCAAACCGAACTACCATGCCCATATCGTTTTTGATTGGATGAACCACGACACAGGAAAGAGCTGCAAACTTAATGATAACGATATGATGGAAATACAGACATCAGCATCCGAGATTCTTGAAATGGAGCGAGAACAATCGAAAGCCGAGACAGGCAAGGAACATCTGGAACGTAACGACTTCATCCTTGAAAAACAGAAATCCGAACTCCGTAATTTGGATGCCGTAATGCGATACAAGGAGTATCAAGTGAAATGTGCCGAGCAGGAGGTTCAGGAAGCAGAGAGTATAACACAAGCCCTACGTGATGAAGCCCTGCAAAAAGAGAAGCAGAGTGAAATGCTCGATAAGGCTATCAGTGATAAACGCTCCAAACTGAACAAGGAGAAAGGAAACCAGTTGCTCGGAACAGTTGCTGATTGGGCTACGGGAAAGTCCAAAGCCTTGAAAGGCGACATTGAGGACTTAAAATTTGACTTGGCGGAAGCACACGAAACCATAGCCGAAGAACGCAAACGGACGCAGGCTGAAACCGCCAAACTTGAAGCCTACAAGAAAACAGTTGCACAGCAGATGGAAAGTGCCGTTCGCAATGCCACACTCAAAAAGGACGATGAAATTAACAACTTGAAAGACCGCATTTCGTGGAGAGACAAGATGCTGGGGATGTTCACAAAAATCCTGATGCAAAGTAATGGCACCTTCAGAAAGGCAGTCGATTCAATCATCAACTTTGCCAAAGATACATATCGTAGTATCTTCAGCCGAGAGGAGGCAAAGACCATCAAGAGTGTGATGGAAGCCTTTGGTAAAAATAAGGAGGATTACAGAGCTATTGGAACTTTCCTCGTGTTCACGGCAGACAAAAAAGAGAACCTATCCAACAGCGAGTACCGCAAGGCTGTTCGCGAAGTGGATGATGTTGCTATCGGCAGATATGAACAGGCGCAGAAGCGTGGAAATTCTCTAAAACTGTAAGGATTTAGGTAAAAAAGCATGATTCTTGTAAAATATTTCTGCAATTATTTGTTATTAGAGACAAAAAGCATTACCTTTGCATCGTAAATATGATGATCATCGGTTTGTGCCGAGTCAATGATAACAGAACCCGTTAGCATCCCGTAGAACTGCTGGCGGGTCGCTTTTTTTATTACTATGAACCAGCGCCCACGCACAATAGAAGAACAGGTCTCATTGCTCAGAGCAAAAGGGATGGAATTTGAAGATTTAGGCGAAGCAAAAGCTTTGCTTGCTCGAATCAGTTATTTCCGGTTGAAGTATTTCTGGACAGACCTGATTGATGACTCTACAGATGGTGATTTCTTGCCTGATACATCTTTTGATATGGTCATGAAACGCTATAATTTCGACCATAACCTACGATTGGTGTTGTTTGATGCAATAGAAATGATCGAAGTAGCTTTTCGTGCTAAAATCATCAATCATATGTCAAAAGCAGCAGGCAATGGACTTTGGTATCTTGATGCATCATTGTTTGAAGATGCCGACAGACATCAAGAGTTTGTGCTTAACTTGAAATATGAGTTTGAAAGAAGTACTGAACCATTTGCTAAGAAGTACATTGAGAACCATCCCAATTGGCAAGGGGATAGTTTTGAGGGTGATAACCCTGATGCTTGGATGATAATTGAGGTGGCTACTTTCGGCACACTGTCGAAGATGTATAAGAACTTGAAGAATCAATTGCCTCAAAAGTCAGCCATTGCAAATGATTTTGGACTTTACTCATCGAGAGAGTTTTCTAACTGGATAGAGATAATCTCGTTAATGCGAAATATCATAGCACACCATTCTCGTCTATGGAACAGAGCACTCAGCAAGAAAATATCAAATATCAAGGGGCATAGAGACCTTTGGTTGAATAACGAATTCTCAGAAATGCAGAAGAAAAAGCCCTATGCAGTAACTTGTGCATTGGTTTATCTCTGTAGAGCCGTAAGTGGTAGCAAATCTATCCAAGAAAAAGTAAAGGCGTTGTTTGAGACAAGTTCCCAAGTCATACCTATTCATAAAATTGGTATTCCTATCAACTGGAAGAATGAACCTCTTTGGAGATAAACAGTGAGTCTATCTGTGTGAGTTTGTAAATGGACCTGTAAAAAGGTTCTTATAGAGCATAAAAACTCAAACAAAAAATAACAGAATCCGTCAGCATCTCGTAAGAACTGCTGGCGGGTCGCGTTTTATTACCGTGAAACAAATAGATGTACCACAGCATATATATTAAATGAGTGACTTATTGCACAAATAAGTGTGAACAGGCTAATCCACATAATTTGAATGTAATAAGAGAGAGAAATTGATTAGTTGGCTGGAAAATCTATTTCTAATTGTAATCGAGATATTAATGTGTTCAGTTCAATCACCTTATAGTTGGTTATTTTATGTAAATCAATAAACGATGTGATTTCCATTTCACAATATCCTTGATAATCACTTATTTCCCATTCTGCGTCTCTTGCTATTTGAGCAACCATGTTTAAATATGGCGCATCAACTTCCGAGAATGACATTCCATAAACATGTATATGTGTCACATCGTAAAGGCTATCAAAGAAGTCTTTATACCTATGCAATAATTTTTTGACAGGTTTTTGTTGAGATGCAACGCCACTTACTGCGGCATCTTCTGCTAATTGTTGGTGTAATTGATGATTGTCCTCCATCTCCATTCTCCATTGTTCATATGCTTCTGGATCATCGTCAGAAGGTGGTTCTGGATCATTTACTATTATCATCTTCCGTAATTCATCCTCTCCTACACAATGTCCTAGAACAAATTCTTCATTATCATCAATACAGCCATGTATGTGAAGAATTTGTGCGGAAGGAACACCATACATATTCTCAAGAGTTTTCGAATAATTAAAGGTTAAGAAACGAGATCCTTCTCTTATCAATTCAATCTTTTTGTCTTCTCTTGGAGAATTCAGTTGCAGTATCCAATTTCTAAAACAACTTCTTAAATCGCTATATAGTCCATCAAGGCTCTGCTCCACCTCTATTTGGGCATCATTCCACATTCTATCACAATGGTCAGACATCAAATCCGGCACATTTTCACTTGCTACAGCACTAGCATATTCTAATATATCTAGTGAACCAAGTTGATTCTCGAAATCAGACCACCACTCATCATCACAACAGCCGTAGGCTTCTTCTATGTCTTGAATGACAGTCGGTTCATTTTCATATAACCAATCACGAAAATTTCGATATGAACTATTTATGCCATGGTGTAAATCAAAACCATTACCAATTATATATAAATGTCTCTCCATATGTGTGAATTCATCTTACCTATGCTATTTTGTATCTCATACAAAGATACATAAACTATTTCTATAATTAGTATTATCACTTATTAAACTTTATTCAGATAATGTGATACGGTTAGATAATAACTTAATTTACAAGGTGATTTATAAGAGGAAGAAAAAAACGTTAATTAACATTCCATTTAAAGAGTCATATCTTAGTTTTTTATCTCAATATCATTTCAAACATAATTCATGATTTGATAAATGTCAAATAAATCTGCTTAAATTTAAATTTTCACACTTTTATTGCAGTCTGTAATTCTAAATCGACATACATTTGCACCAGAAAAACAAAACAGGATAACAGAAAATAAAAAGAAAGTCATAAATAATAACTATTAAATGACGATTTGAATATACAAATATTGGTGATTGTTAGGATAATAATATCAAATTGTCAAAGAAAGAAAAAAGTGAGTATAAACCCCTCTTCGGAGGAACTAAATTTGGAAAGGTATGAAAAAGATTGAAATGTTTTTAAGTACTGTGTTTGCTAATAATAGTGCAAATTCCAATAAGTGTAATAAGATTAACTTTTGGTGTCCGACTGGGATGCCCCCCATCTTTTGTGATTTTCAAAGCAAATGAATTTGAGACACATTAGAATTTTATAATAATCGAGCGCTGTGAATTGGCAGCTCAGTAGTACTAACGTTCTCTCGAAACTAGAGAGACTAATTCAGATAGGTATGAGAAAGATTATAGTTTATATTGGTTCAATATTTTCAAATCATCCTACTAATTTGAATGCCAACGACTGCAACAATATCAACTTTTGGTGTCCAACCGGGATGAATCCAATATTCCATCATCAGATCAAGTATTATCAAGACTAATGGAATAATAGAACCTACGGCAATCACCAATTATAATTAGTATTAACCAACTTTTTACATTAAAGAGCTTAACAGCTAAAGGTATAAAAAAGATTGTAAAAATGACTAATATAGTTGATAACAATAGTTTGAGAATAAATTACTTGTGCCCCACTGGTATGATCCCTGTCTTTTATAATTTAAAGTCAAGCAAGAGAGGAAAGTAAATAGGGTTTAGTTTATGCATAGTAAATGTAAGATTTACTTGCAACAGGTAAAAAGATTTTTAAGGTTAACAATGTATGCGGCATGCTAAAAAGTGATTATTATGTTGGAAGTTGTTCTATATAAGTATTTACTTTTTGTCGTTCAAAAGATATGACTTCAATATAGTAAACATACACTTTTTAGTTTGCCCTTATTTTTCGAATAAGATGAGTGAGTCATAAACATCAGTTACATATTATGAATACTTTCGGCTCTATCACGTATGAATTTTTTAACAATAAAAAGAACTATCATTTTGATTTAACAGGAGCTTTTAGTAACATTATTGAAGAAAGTGAAGCAATAGAATATGATGATGACGACGATGAGGATGAATTCGATGATGATGACGATGACTAACATCTCATTAATCCATAGCTTTTAAGTTTATTAAAGAAACAGGTCAGGACGCTATATCCTGACCTGTTTTTGATGTTAGTTAAGTCCTAATAGTTAGTTTGCTTTATTTGCTCTCAGCATTAGCTATTGATGCACGTACTCTGCTTAATGTTTCCAATGTCATCTGAAGATATGAAGCAATCATTGTCAAAGGTGCTCTTCTAGTTATTTCAGGAAAATGTTGCTGTAATCTAGCGTATCTGTCATTTGCTGATTCGAAACGTAAAATGTCAGCCTTTAATTGTGATAACATTAAGGAATTTTCAAAAAAACTCCGATATAGATAAGCTATATCACCATTAGCATCAGAAAGTTCTTCCATTGGGATATTCAGTAAATGTCCCTAAAAAATAAGATGGCATATGAAGATGATAGGGCATGACCACTTCATATGCCATTCTTATTGCCATTTTTCGGTGCTTTCTCACATAATTCTATCCGACAGGACATGACGTTCCGGAAGAAGTCTGATGACCTCTTCTGATTCTGTGAGTAACATCATATCATGCTGCTTTAGCTGTTTTGTTTCTGATTTTTTCTATCATCAGTATGGCATTTGCCGTATGTATTCCAAAGAAAATCCACAGTATTTCCGTCTTCCTGTTTCCGGCCTTTATCCTTGAGAGCGAGTAATGTTGCTTCTGAGTGCCGAAGCTTCCTTCAAGCCGGGTGGCCCTTTCTTTTGAGAGTTCGCTTCTAAGCACCTTCCTCAAAGGCTCATCTTTGGCCGCCCTTCCCTTGCGCACAAAGGATGTGGATATCCCATATTTTGTACAGAACTTTCTGTTGGCATTATTGGCATATATGGAATCGGCAGCCACACATCTTACCCTTACATTCATAAGCTTCTGCTGCATACGGATACAGTCCTTCAAGCGTATACCCTCATTGAATGCCTTGAACGATAGGTGTTCGATGAACGATATGCCGTCTATCTGTATATTATTGACCTTTGCACCAAACTCGACGGACTTGGTTTCCTTGCCTCTGACGATGGGACGTACATAATGACGGTCAATGCTGACGATACGGTCACTGACTTTCCGCCCTTCAAACATTTCCTTTTCCTGTACAAGGACCTTTCTGATGGTGGAAAGACGCTTATGGTAATCCTGGGTATATCGGAGTAAAGCACCGTACTCGCTATGGATCCCATCCCTTTGACTGAGGAGCTTTTCAAGAAGCTTGATCATACGGCGCTTAAGCATTCTTGTCCTTGAAGCTCTCCTCTTTCTTTTCTTGCAGTAGGACAGATAGGATTCCGCCACATTCCTGTATTTGTTGCGCGTACGCCTTATGCCCAGCTCCCTGCAATGCCGGCATATATGCCTGTAGAGCCATTCGAGGCTTTCCCAAAGAAGTTTCATGTCCGTAGGAAAACGCATGTGGCTCTCATAGCATGTGGCATCGGTCATGCAGACGTGAAGGTTATCAAGATAAGGTTTCCGGTGTGAAGCCAGGACCTCCTGGAAAGAATCAATGTCAAGGCGGGATGCTATCTCATTACGGATGGCACTGACTATCTTGAAATTGGTTATGGGAAGGGACGGGGGGATCATAATTCCACAGAAAATCTGGTAGTGTATGTTCCCGTTCAGATGTTCCACCAGTTGCCTGTCGGAGAATCCGGTGTATGCCTTCAGGACCATAAGGGCAATCTTTGCGGAAGGACTGAATATGTTCCTGCGTCCCAGGCGCCGGTCCGACAGGCCTGCGGCTTTTGCCATACATTCAAACGGAAAGACAGAATGAAGCTTGCCAAGCTCACTCTCATTAAAACTCTTGCGGTATTTTTCCAGAATATCAAATTCTGTAAAACCCAAAGTAGGGTGAATTTCTGAAATATTTTGTATCTTTGCCATATCTTATTAGTTTGGATATTTCCCCCGTTTTGGCCGTCAAACCTTGTTTTCGGGGGAATACCTAAAGATACAAAAAAGCCAACTAATTCGCAATAATTTGTGTATGAATTAGTTGGCTAATTTTGTAATATTTAATGAATGTCCCTCCATTATATCACGCGGAATTTCCCATAAAACACTGTTTTCTACAGCATCCATCATAAGATGTGTTGGCTCTCGGTTAAAATAGCTGTCAATACACCAGACAACATCTTTTTCACATGCTAAATGTTCTATCACATCCTTATCATGCTTTAGGTAGTGCTGTCTAATAAATCCCTTTTCTATATAAAATAGGCAATTACAGATATCACCTTCATTTAGAATTATATCACCTTTTTGATATTTCTTAGGCTGAATAATATCTGCAAAAAGGCGAATATTCTCCAACTTAAGTTTGCGATTAGGGCATGTTTCAGCTATAATCTGTTTTGCAATGTCAAATTGAATACTCATAGGCTAAAGTTATTTATATCCAACATTTTGTTTCAATTTTGGGTTCAAGTCTATACTTTTTTGTGGAATAGGAAAAACTGTGGTATACCCATTTTTCTCATCAGCCAGTTGGACTCGCTGATCGTATGATTTGTGATAAACTCCAAAACGCACCATATCTTGTCGTCGCCAGCCTTCCCATACTAACTCCAACAAACGCTCTTTCAATATGTTCTCAAGCGTAGCTTCTCGATATGGCATACCAACACGACCTCGGACTTCGTTCAACTCCAACGAGCCATCCTCACCATTACGTACCTTTGCCTCGGACTTCATCAGGAGAGCATCGGCATAGCGGAATAGCACGATGTCGTTATCCGGTTGTCTACCGTCGGAATGTGAGGTCCTATCAACCTCATATTTTGCCATACGAGCACCAGCTGTCTTGACATAGGAGCTTCCCGTAAGATTCAACTTTAGCTCCAATGGGAAATACTCCAACTGCTGTCCATTGTCCATCATTACAGGCTTTCCATCAACCTCTACGATGCCGGCATAGAAGTTCTTTTCAAAGCGAGCATCTACATCATCTGTGCCGTATCCGTTGGCTAAGACTGTTGAGATATTGGCACTGGTACCATTTTCCGATGAGCCACCCAACGCACCGCCATGGTTGTAGTGTCGTGATCGGAAGAGATACCAGAACTGCGCAGCATAGAGGTTCTTATCCAACGGAATGGTGAATATGTTTTCGTTGGAGTTCTCGTTATGCACAGAGAAATTATAGCTATAATCGTCCTCCAACCGATAACCTACCTCGGCAAGTTTATTGCAATATTTGATACAGGTCTGCCAAGCGTTGAGTTTCTCACCATCGACGGTGAAAAATATCTCTTTACCGTTCCGTGGAACGCCATCAGTCCAATTATCATCACAATATATCTCGGCATTAAGAGCCAACTTAGCCAAAAGGAAATTAGCTACAGGTGTTGTTATACGACCATAGTAGTTACCCATCTTATTACTACGCTCATTTGGCAACAACTCGGCAACCTCCTGCAACTCATTCACGATAAAACGGAAAACCTCGCTACGCTCGCTCTGCACAACTTCATCCTGCGGTTGTTCATAGGATGTTACGATGGGCACTCTGCCATACATATCCATAATGTAGTAGTAGAAAAGTGCTCTCAGAGCTCGCACCTCAGCTTCGTAGGCCACTCTCTGCTCCTCAGATAGGTTATGGCTATACTTATCGATGATATGCAGAGATTTGTTCGATAACACAACAACCTTGTAGAGGTATTTCCAAGTATTGTAGAGTGGTAAATCATTAGGACTCCACTTATGCTGATACATATTCGTCCACAAACCTCCATCGTACCAGTCGCCACCACGAATAGGTATCATGGCTTCGTCTGTAGTAAGTGTGTTATAGTCATAAATCCCACGACAGGTCCCCTGTAAACCCTCACTGTCTGCACTGCCACCAATGTAATTGTAGAGCACAGCCACTGCATTAATATATATGTTGTTGGCATTGTTGTAAATGTCTTCTTCATAAAGTTGATCTCTAGGGTCTTCAGTAAGACAAGAGGTCATCATCGTTGCCAAAGCAACCATCAATATGTTTATATATCTTTTCATAACTGTAAGCGGTTAGAATTGAATACTAAGACCTAACGAATAGGTACGATATAAAGGATAGGTGCGTTTGTCGTCAATGCCCAAAGTGTTGCTTACTACATAACTGTTTATCATTGGAGTAAGACCGCTATAGCCTGTGATTGTTGCAAGGTTGCTAATGCCTGCCGAAAGACGCAATGACTTCACAGCCTTGGATTTCATTGGAATATTGTAGCCTATGGTAATATGTTCAATATTTACATAGTCACCTTTTTCCAACCAATAGTCTGAAACATTCTGATCAATAATATTTTTTTCAGGAGCACCCTTCAATACATTGTAGTCAGGGAATATAGACATATTGGTATAAGCCAAGCCCGTGCCATTGAATATCTTATGACCGAAAGCACCATTTATCTGCATGGCAATATCAAAGGACTTGTAACGGAAACTGATGTTTGATCCAATAGTTACCTTGGGGGTTGCCTGACCTGCTATATACCTGTCTCCGCCATCGCTAAAATCAATCTCGCCATCATCATTCAAATCTTCAATATCGTAACTGTAGCCACCAAGTTCATTTTCTTTAAGCCCTTTGCAGTGAGGTAGATAGAATACCCCCAATGGCTGACCTACAATCTGATATACTACATTATTGTCTCCACCGTTCTGACCTGCACCATAAAGCGAGCCAATCGGAGTAATATCTGAAGCTGTCATATGCATACCATTATACTCTCCACTAAGCGAAAGTAACTTATTCTTCTGGTAGGACATATTGAAGTTGATATTCATCTCCATATCCTTTCGTTGAATGGGAACTACCGAGATTCCTAGTTCGACACCCTGGTTAGACATCGAGCCGATATTTGCCATCAGTTTATCGAACGCAAAGGTCGGAACGGGAACATCATACTCATAGAGCATATCCGTTGTCTTTGAGTAATATAATTCCGAGGTAAGCATCAACCGATTATCCCATATACCTAAGTCAAAACCGATATTAAATGTTGAACGAGTCTCCCACTTAAGGTCCGGATTCGTGTTGCGTATACTTCCCATTGTTACGGTAGGTGCACCGTTGATGGATACGATACCATTCTCCTTTACGGTATTAAGTGTTGTATAGGATGTTATACCTCCAAGATTTCCTGACCGACCATATCCGGTTCTTAGTTTCAACATTGTTATAAAGTCAGTATCAGAGAGGAAGCCTTCTTTTTTTACATCCCAACCCAGTGATACTGATGGGAAGAATCCGAAAGTATTGTTATCGCTTACCATTGAAGAGCCATCTCCACGGAGTGCTGCCGCAATAGAATATCTATCCTTGTAACTATATGTGACACTACCCATTATTGAAGCAAGTGACGGGTCTTCATAGCTACTGCTCGTACCACCGAAAGGACGCGATGATGTTGCTCCGATGTTATTATAGGAGAAATCATTTGTTGTTATTCCTTTTGCCTGCACCCATAAACCAGTCCTTACCTGTTTAAGATATTCTGCGCCAACAACAGCATCAAGGTGTGAGTCTCCCCAAGCATTGTTATATGAGAGGGACACATTTGTAAAGTAGTCTTCACCCTTGAACTCTCCACGATAAACATTGCCTTGCGCCCACACCCATGTAGGACAAAATTGAGCATTTCCCGTAGATGAATATGAATAAGAGCCGAAAGCCGACAATATCAAATTGTCAAGGATATTAAATTTCAGCCCCAAATGTGTATTGAAATTCCGTTCTTCGGAGTCATTTTTCTCATAGAGGAGTGCTCCGGGGTGGTTGATGTGTGATGCAGCCGAGTTCTTCACCCAGTTGCCATTAACATCAGTTCCTGCTGGATATGTAGGATTCTGTGCAGCTGCCGAGTAAAACAGCATTCGTGTATCGAAAATGTCGTGTATCTTTGACGAGTAGCCATATACACCAAAATCGCCAACTAAGCGACCATCGAAAGCCTTTTGTGTAGCATCAAGTTTTACCACTAAATTTCGGTAATCGTTAACTTTGACAATTGTATTATGATCCATAAAACCGAACGATGCTCGATAGTTTGAGTTTTCCGAACCACCGCTAAAAGCCAAGTGATGCTGATGTATCAAGCCCGTACGAGTAATTACATCGTGAAAATTGGTGTTGTAGCCACCATTATTGTAATCTAATCCAAGTGCCTCTGCTGTAGCTATATACTCCGGGCCGTTGAGCATTTGCAGATGTTTATACATTGACTCGAATCCGTAGTTGCCATCATATGATATTTCGAAACCTCGCCCCGTTCCTTTCTTGGTCTTAATCTCAATTACACCTGAAGCACCACGGGAACCGTACATTGCCGTTTCGGTAGCATTCTTCAAAATAGTGAAACTCTCGATGTCTGCGGGATATATGGTAGATAGCGTAGCGATGTCAGATGTCACTCCGTCAATAATTACTAACGGGTCATTGCCACCCATAATGGATGTGGTACCACGCACACGGATACTATTCAGCATAGCGAGCCTGTCAGTCCCATTAGTGGTGACGTTCACACCGGCAGACTGACCACTCAATACATCCAAAGCATTATTCAATGGTCCCTTCTTGATATTCTCGGGCCTGATATGCTCTAATGATTTAGTCGCCGAAATGGTATCTTGTTTCTCTCTGATATTCTGTACTTGTGCATCAATTTTTTGAGCACTACAGATGAAGAACATTATGACAAGACAAAGACTGACTCTTCCCATCTTGATTCGTTAAATCTCTGTAGATTCCCCAGACCAGACAGTTAATAAATCTTATACGCAATGTATTATAAAGAGGGGGATTGGGAATCTGTACTATTTCCCTGCCTGTCCGTCCGCTTAGCCATTGTATATTTTTTTTTGTTATTTCATATCAGTGATGCTGATAATCCAAGCAAGAACAGAGTAAACATCTACCTCTTTTATACATAAATCCTTTCCAAGGACTTTATAAGCGCAACCATTAACTACATTACATTACAAAGGTAACAATAATTTGTCATTTGAAGAAATTTAGAAAAAAGAAAAAGTCATTATGCGTGATATTTTTTATTTAATTACGACATTTATCAAATACAAAAAATCATAGAAGGACAAAAATCTTTAAATGATTTGATTATAAACAAACTTTAAATAGTTAAATTGCAATAATACTATACCATGGTTGTTCTTTACCTTAATGTAATACTACTGTTATATATCTGGTCATTTATCTCCTTTTGTCGGATGCAAAGGTTGCCAAACCTCTTTTAGAAAACGAAAAGTTCAAGCGGTAAACCATTTGGAGCAGTTTCGTCCTCCGTTGGAGAGTAAACAGCTCCAAAACCTTTTCTTATTCATCGGCTTGGCTGAAAACTGCATCCGGCAACGGAGATAAACGACTGACGAAATAATAGCATAAAACAGCATAGCCCCCCCTTAATAAGGCAATTTTATCAATGCTGTTTTCATTCTTTTCAGAGGACTATTATTTTCGACAGAGAGAAATTTGGCAAGCGGCAGATTTCACTCCCTCAAAAATAATAGATTTGAATTGCTGTCCTCTTGCCTTTATTGGAAATTGTAGTACCTTTGTAGTGGCTTGTGCGAACGAGCCAAGCAATGTGGAAAGATGGGAACATCGAACCATCAATAAAGTACCGAAAAGAGGGAAAATACCCTCTACCACCGCTCTTTGAGTGTTAAGAAATAATAAAAAGGTTAAATCTTCACCTTTTAGAATGTACCCCTAAAGGTTATGCCCATATTTCTGACTTATAACTCACAAAATATTGAGTAATAACTGGTTGCAAATACTATAATCTTTAAATTGTTTCTGTTGCAAAGTTACCCTCCTGCGTATTCGCTTTGCTGTATCATAATCACGGATAGCATTACCATTTTCATCTGAATTACCGCAAAGCATACCAGAAGAATTCCGAAATTTTTTCGAACGGTATCTTATCCATCCGGTCATACAAGTCTACATGATTGGCTCCGGGAACGATATACAGTTCTTTCGGTTCGCTGGCTTCTTGATAGGCATCCTCACTGAAATAGCGCGAATGTGCATGCTCGCCTGCAATGAATAGCACGGGGCGTGGTGAAATCTCTTTAATCATGGCAAACGGATAGAAGTTCATCAATGCCGCCTGACTGGTAAAGCGTATACCTTGATAGCGCGGATGATAGCCACGCAAGGGGTTGCGATAGTAATCGAAAAACTCCTTCTGCACGGCATTGGCATTTCCCAGCAGTTTCTCCGGTGTGCCAAAGCGGATACGTGCTTCTCCCGTTTCTGCTTCCTTCCAACGTTGTTCGGCAACTTCATCCAACAGTTTGCGTCTTTGTTCATCCGTCATCGAATCCCCCAAACCGTTACGGGTGGCACGCCCCATATCATACATGCTCACGGTTGCCAATGCCTTGATGCGGGGGTCGAGAGAAGCCGCACAGACAGAGAACCCGCCGCTTCCGCAGATGCCAATCACACCGATACGGTTGCGGTCAATAAACGGTTGTAGTCCGAGCCAGTCTACAGAAGCACTGAAGTCTTCCACCAATGCGTCGGGCGATACCGTGTGACGCGGTTCTCCTCCACTTTCGCCTTGATAGGAAGCATCAAAAGCCAGAGTCACGTAGCCTCGCCGTGCCATTTCCTGTGCATAGAGTCCGCTACACTGTTCTTTCACAGCCCCGAACGGGTGTCCGATGATGAGGGCTGCATAGTGTTGCGCTTCATTGAAATCCTTCGGGAGGTACATTTCGGCGCAAAGCATGATATCATACCTGTTTTTATAAAAGACCTTACGGACAGTAATTGTCGGATCTGTTTGAAAAGTCTTTGCCGGTTCATCGGATTCAGAAAGCACCATTCCGTTCCGACAGCGTGCCGCCATGATAAGTACTTCGTCTATCTGAGCCTGTGTCACGCCGTTGTGCTTGGCATGGGCAATGTGAGTATTCAACTCATTCTTCACGCCGTCCAACACCGACAAGGCAGCCACAGTAGACAGTTCACGGGTACGCCAGTCGAGATTGTCACGGCTGAATATGTCACCGAACAGATGAGCTTTCAGAAATTGGTCCAATGCCGGAGCAAATGTCAGCACTTCTCCTAGTGCCGGACGACCGAACAGTTTCAGCTGGTTTTGTCCACCGACAACAAACATATCCGAACTCTTTACCGGAGAAGGCTCCCGTCCGGCTTCATCCTTTATGCCTTGTGCTGCACGCTCTTTGGTGAGATTCATCAGCGTAACCAATGCACCCATGCTGCGTGGAAAGCCGCAATAGGCATAGAGCTGGGTAAGTACTTCTTTTTCTTCGCTCACGGTCAGCCCACAGTCAAGTCCTCTGGCAAGGATCACTTTGAGGCTGTCCTGATTGCCACGTGCGGCATACATACTGATGGCGGCAATACTTTGTTCTTTCTTGCTTAACATATTGTCCTTGTTTTGTGCCTGCGTATAAACGATACAGCATATCAGGCAGGCGATGGTTGTAATTAACTTGTTCATATTGCTTTCTGTTTAGTGATGAATTTATAAGAACTTGACAAACGCCGGTCTTTCCAGTCGGATATTTTTTCCCGTATTCTTCAGTAACCCCGTATTTCGGTTTCTTTCGAATATCTGTATGCAGTTGGCATCCCTGCAAACCACTGCCAAATAGCAACCATCCGGAGAGATGGCAAAACTTCGCGGATAAAGACCTGTTGGCTGAAATCCTATTTGAACCAATGTTCCTTTTTGGGAATCAATGGAATAAACAATTATGCCATCTTCTTTCAAGTGCTTGGAAGCATAGAGGAATTTGCCATCGGATGAAACATGGATATCTGCATTTCCCTCTGCAACGAAAGGGTCGCAGACAATTGTTTGTAAACGTTCCAACTTGCCTTCATTATAGGAGAATACAGTTATTTTACCCGAGAGTTCACTGATGAGATAAGCAAATCTGCCATTCGGGTGAAAACATATATGTCGAGGTCCTGAGCCGGAATCCATCTGTATGCGGACTACTCTTGATTCATCCAACAGAGAATGAGCCTTACCTGCTTCCGGTCGTTTGCCTATCGGAAACAGATAGATACAATCTGTTCCCAAATCGGTAGCAAGAAGGAATTTGCCATCAGGTGTAAAGGTCACGCAATGCAGATGCGATTGTTCCTGCCTTTTTTTATTCGGCCCATTTCCAGCAAAACGAATTATTTTTGTATCACGTTGCAACTTTCCTTTCTTATCCTGTGAGAATACCGTGATGCTGCCACCCTTATAATTTGCTGTCAGAACAAAGTATTCCTTTGGACTGAGAGTAATATAAATAGGAAGTTCACCGTCTGTAGATTGCGAGTTAAGCAGAGACAGCAGACCACTTTCCTTATCAAAAAGCAAAGCATTGGCAGTCGAACTTTTCCCTTCATCATCGCCTATGGCATAAATTCGATTACCAGTGCTATCAGATGTAAGGAAAGCAGGATTTGAAATCCCTCTCAGCCCACACGGATAGTCGACATCGGCAGTTTGTCCGTCAAACCGGTACATTCTGACACCTTCTTCGTCTGGCTTCATATAACATCCTACCAACAGAAATTTTGCATAAGTTCCCTTATCCGGGACATCTTCGGTTGACCGCGCTTGAATCGTAGTGAAGCTAAGCCATAAGATTAACATGACAAATAAAGCTTTTGGTTTCATCTTATTTACCTTTTTGGTTTCACTTGCAAAATTACAGCATTCACATACTGAAGATTAGACCTCAATCACTGATAAAATTACCACTTTCATCGGGCTTGGACCGGGTTAAATGTTATCTGTGAAAATGGTAAGACAGTCTGTGATTAGGGTTATATGTTCGTTGATTGAATGAACTAACTTTGTCGTCATGGAATAAAATAAATAAGGGATAGAAAAGAAACAGCTGTTCCTCAGACAGCAATGTCAATATAAATACTTATTTTTGTAAAAAACAAAAGGATGGTTATGGGAGATATAACAAGAATAGATACAGTTCAGCAGTACTGCGACCTTTTCGAAGTCGAAGCTCTGCACCCGTTGGTCAGCGTTGTGAATTGTTACGAGGTGCAGCCCATCAGACACTCAAAGAAACTGTACAACATTTATGCTGTGTTGCTGAAAGATACTGACTGCGGTACGATGAATTATGGACGGAGCCTCTATGACTATGAAAAAGGCTCCATGCTGTTTATCGCTCCGGGGCAGGTAATGGGTTCTGACGATGATGGCAGTCTGCACCAGCCGGCCGGATGGGCCCTGATGTTCCATCCCGAACTATTGCGCGGTACTTCCCTTGCACATATAATAAAAGAGTATTCTTATTTCTCATATAATGCCAACGAAGCACTGCACCTGTCAGAACAGGAGCGCAAAGTAGTCATTGAATGTATAAACAATGTAGCAGAAGAATTGAGGCATCCTATTGACAAGCACAGCCGTTCTTTGATTATTGATACCATGAAGCTTCTCCTTGACCGCTGCATCCGCTTTTATGACCGCCAGTTCATTACAAGGGAAAATGCCAACAACGATTTGTTGGCGCGTTTTGAATTGTTGCTCAATAATTACTATCATTCTGCCTTGCCAACGAGTAAAGGTATTCCGACGGTACAGTATTGCGCTGACCAACTGTGTCTTTCCACCAATTATTTCAGTGACCTGGTAAAAAAGGAAACCGGTATGTCAGCAATCAAGCATATCCAGCAAAAAATTATGGATATAGCCAAAGAGCGCATCATGAACACGCAAAAAAGTATCAGTCAAATCTCAGATGAAATGGGTTTCCAATACCCGCAACATTTCACACGTTGGTTCAAGAAGATGGAAGGTTGCACACCGAACGAATATCGCAATGAAATTATAAAACAAGCGATAAACTAACTGGTCTTATCATCATTTATTCGTAGAGTCTCTTACAAATAATACTCTGGATATAACCAACAAAGCAATTAATGAACAACTTTGAAATCTTGAACCGATAAACAAAAAAGTTTGATGATCTCCTGCATACACTTTTCCCATCGGATGAACAGCTGTTGTCCGGTCTTTTTCCTGCGGTAAGTCAGGATTCCGTTCGCAATGTCTCCCTTTTTCAGATAAGCCATGTCCACAAAGGACATCCCCCGTGTGTAAAAGCAGAACAGGAACATGTCACGTGCGAAATCAAGGTGGGGTTTCAGGGACAAGTCCAGTCTTTTGATACGCCTGATATCATTTAAATGAATGGCCCGTTTCAAGGTCTTTTCCACACCTGTATAAACAGACTTGAACAGGTTCCGCTGTCCGGTCAGTCCGTTCTCCACCGCACGGTTGTAGACCGCTTTCAGAATGCGCATGTAGAACGAGATTGTATTGGGTGAGTTCCCCCTGTTTTTCAGATAAGCCTCGTATTCCATGAGCAAGTCAGAGCTAAGTTCGCCAAACAGTATATCGCTACCTTTCATAAAACTGCTGAAACTTTTGAGCGCGGCTGTATAGGTTTCAGAGGTCCGTATCTTTCCCAAACGTTTCAGCCTTACTATCTGTTGCCGGATATAGTCGTTAAACGAAGGTTCTTGTCCGCTGTCATGGAAACGTATGACGATATCATCCGCTGTAAACGGACCGGATTGGCTTAATGTCCTGATAGCCTTTTCCAGTCGGATTTTGTCCCGTCTTATCCGTTCCCCTACCGATAGAAGATAATTGTCCCGTTCCATCCCTGCAGGGTGTTGACAGGGAATGACCGCTTCGGAACGTTGGTCCCATTCCGAAGCGAAAAGTTTGTATCCGGTACTGATCTGCCTGACCACACGGTTATGAATCACCTGATAATACAGTGCGCCCTCCCTGCCTTCCGCGGACGAGGACCTGAATTTGGTTCTGATTGTTGCCATAGTGCAGTCATTTTGAATTGGGATTGTCCAGTTGCTTCCTGATTTCCTGTGCCTCCCTGAACAGCCGGTGCGCCAGACTGTCCTTGTAGGCTGCCATTTCATGGTTACGGATGCGGTTCCTGACCGAGTCCTCAAAAGCGGTCACCAGCCTTTCCACACGCCGGATCTTTTCCTCGTCCCGCTTGATGGTGAAATGCTTCTCAAGGAAGGCGATGTCGGGATCATCCCCCGGCAGGCAGATCCTGATGGCTCGGTATTTCAAATCGGCATCTTTCAAAAGCCGGTTCGTGCGGTACTGGTTGCAGTTGGTCCAGACGGAAACGACCAGTGCCAGGATCAGTGCTGAAGCTGTCGTTACCACTGCCTTGGATGCGCTTTCCAGACGGTAGGTCACCAGTCTGCGCTCCGGTTCCTTTTTCAGCAGGACCATTCTCTCATCCAGCCGTCTCACTGTCTCCTTTACAGCTTGGCAGTCTTGACTCAGGCAGTATCTAATCTTTTCCATCTCCCCGGCAAACGTTTCGGCAGACAACGGCCAGCCTTCCGATAACCGGACGGTATGGTTACGTACCGCTGCTATTTCCAAGCCGTTTTTCTCCACCGCGGATTGCAGGCGTTCCAGACGGATTTTCAGTTCCGCAATCCCTTCCGGGGAACTGGTCCGGTTTCCAACTGCGGGGCTTGTGCCTTCCACGGGCAGCGTCTCCACTTTCTTCTCGATCCTTTCAAGGCATCCGTAGATGCCTTCCAGATAATTTTCCTCTTTCATCTTTCAAAGTTTTTTGTTATACATATGGTTCACAAACTCCTTCCTTTCCTGCGCTTCTTCTTTCTCCGCAGGCGTTCCGCCTCTTTCTCGTCCTCCGTCGGTGCCACCGACGGCATGAACACGCCACCCGTACCGGTGACTTCGACCAGGTTATCAATAACAGAACCATGACTTTGTTCATGGTACGGTTGCTTTTGGGAAACGTCATTTTCCAGGGACGTGACATGGTTATGGTCCAATGCCGCATCCAGCCTTGACCAGCTGAAACTGCGGTCAATCCCACTTCCCTTGAATGACAGACCGTTCTTTATAAAGCGGATGCCCTGCACTTCATTAGTGTTTTCCTTGTACTTGAATTCCATTTCCACGCCCATTTTTAAGAGCTTATTTTGAAATTCTTTCCATGTATCTGCACTCCTCAAAGCTTCCTTGACCGCACGGTATATTTCGTATTTCACCTTTTCGGAAGCATGCAGCTTTTCCGTTTTAACGGACTGTTTGCCTTCGGAATAGGTGAGCGAATACTTGTCCTTAAGCATTTTTGTCACTTTCTCGTTGCGCCTGAAATCGTTGCTGTCGGAAATCACCTTCCCGTCGAAGTCCACCCGGTTGAAGACGATGTGGCAGTGCGGGTTGTCCGTCCCGTGATGCCTCACCACGATGAACTGCGTGTTCCGTA